>NZ_JAUOPX010000006.1:0-160818 GCF_030547455.1 Motilimonas sp. 1_MG-2023
TTCAATTAAAAAACAGTCTGGCCAGTTCCCTATCGCCTTAATCTGCCTTGTGATGGGGGTGAGTAAGTCCGGTTATTTGCTTAAAAATTATGACTGAATATTTTAAGCAAGGAAATTATGGTTTAATATTTCAGTTTTTAACTGGTTGAATTATTAGAGTTTAAACTGCTTATTAATAATCTTAAAAAGCAATAAACTAAAATGAAAACGGTGGTGTTGGCCACCGTTTTTTCATCGCTGATTGCAAATTAATCAACTTTAAACTGCGACATGGTCTGTTTTAACTTAGCTGATAAGCTAGAAAGTTGCTCGCTTACTTCATTGGCTTGTTCAACAGAAAGCAGTGACGAAGCGCAGGCATCTTGCATTCGTTCAGTGCTTTGGTTTACTTCATGAGTGACGTCAACTTGCTGTTTTGATAATTGCGCGATATTTTCAATCATTTCATATAATTCAGCAATCGAGTGGAAAATGGCATCTTGCAGAGCATCTGCTTGATTAAGCTCATTAATACCTTCATTGGCATGTTCAAAGGTACTTTCCATTTCATTCACTAAAGTGCGAGCTTCTGTTTGTAGTGCTTCAATACTTTGTTGAATTTCTAAGGTTGAGCTTTGTGTACGACTGGCAAGGGTGCGAACTTCATCAGCAACCACGGCAAAGCCTCGTCCGGTTTCACCTGCTCGCGCAGCTTCAATGGCCGCATTAAGGGCTAATAGGTTTGTTTGTTCGGCAATGCCTTGGATCACATCGAGTACACTGCCAATTTTTAAACTTAGTTGCTCAAATTGGCCGACTCTTTGGTTGGTTTGACTTACCCGTTCAACTAGTTGCTCAATTAATCGTTTTACGTGTTGTGATGTTGCATTGTTTTGTTCACTGTCTGTTTTTACTTGATCAATGCTCGACATCACCTTTTGTACTTCGGCTTCTTCTTGATTGATATTTTGCATGACTTGAACCATGGCACTTGCTACCACATCAACTTCCTGTTGTTGTTTAGTCAGGGCTTGATAAACCCTTGCTGATTTTTGTTGCATAGTCTGGCTTTGTGATGCCGTTTGATCGGCTGCTAGGTTGGCTTCAATTATCAATTTACGGGTTTTCTCTAGGAAAGCATTAACACTATGGGCCATAGCACCGATTTCATCTTTAGAATGAATGGAAATTTTCTGTGTTAAGTCACCACCGCCGCGAGCTAGGTTTTGTAGAGCACTGGTCAGCATGGTTATTTTCGACAAAATACGGTTGCTGATAATAAAGGTGAGGGCAACTAATAATGCGACAGCTGAACACAGTAAAATAACCCAAAGATCGTTAATTAAGCTAACGACGTTATCTTGTACAGCCTGGTTGATATTATTGGCCGTTTGCTGGTTTCCTTCGCGGACTTTATCCAATGATGAGTTTAAGGTTTGTTGTGTTAATTTGGCTTCGTTGTTTAAAACTTGTTCTACTTCATTTGCACTGGTATCAATTAAGCTAGAGAATTGTTGGCCTAAGGTTTCATTCAATTGTGCTTGTTCTGATGTATCTACGGCGATGATGAACTTGCCAATAACTGAGCCTTTAGGGTTAATATCCGCTTCAGCAATATAAACCTGTTTTGACAACTTTGCGCCACTGATCAGTTTATCCATTTTCCTTCTGCCCGTGCCTTGTTCTATTAACGCTGTCACTTTGGCTGAGCTGCGGTCAATATGCCGAGTTAGGTACTTTCCTTGTGCGTCAAAATAGATGGCAAATAACACTTTAGGATTTTGATGAGCAGCGATAACTAACTCTGTTAGTTTGGGAATATCTTTATCCCAAATATATGGAGGAGAGACGGAAGCGAGTAAAGTCGCTTGCGCTTGAATACTTTGTTTGGCGTGGTTAGCGACCAAATCACTAATATTTTTTTGTGCCTCATTTAGGCCATGATTTAAGCTAGTGTCGAGTGCTCTTTGGCTTTTTTGGGTGCTATTGAGCATTGCGTTTGCGATGGCTTGTTGAGCTAAGTCTATAGTTTGCTGCGTACTTTGATTGCTGCTTTTAAATTCGAGCGCCAAATTATCCACTAGGCTGTTAATGCTACTTTTAGTCACGCTTAGAGTAAGGAGCGTCTGTAGGGCGACCAAAATAAATACTGCTAGCATAACTTGCAGTAATAGAGGGCTTTTAAATCTCGCGAGCATACTATGACCCTATTCGGTAAAGGTATAAGATCTAAGTCTAGCAAGCTATTTTAGCGAAATGTATCAGAATTGTTAATTTATGCTGTGTTGCGCAATGATTGCCTCGTAAGGTAGCTTCAGCCATAATGCGCCGATTCAAGGAGGCGGTATGTCAGAAGACGATGAGAAGTGGATGCGGCATGCATTATCACTGGCCGACAAAGCGCAGGCAGTCGGTGAAATTCCAGTTGGTGCAGTATTAGTTAAAGATAATCAAGTGATTGGTGAAGGCTGGAATCAGTCTATTTCGCTCAACGATCCATGTGCCCATGCTGAAATTATCGCGTTGCGCCAAGCCGGTACAAATATCAATAACTATCGCTTATTAGATACAACTTTATACGTTACCTTAGAGCCTTGCCCTATGTGTGCAGGGGCGATGGTACACGGGCGTGTGGGTCGCCTTGTTTATGGCGCTGCTGATGCTAAAACAGGCTCGGCAGGTAGCGCTTTTAATTTGGTTGCTAGTGACAAGTTAAACCATAATTTGGACGTTTGCGCTGGCGTATTAAGCGAACAGTGCAGTGAAAAAATAAGCGCGTTTTTTCGCCAACGCCGCGCTGAGCATAAAGCGCTAAAATTAGCGCAAAAAGCGGCGTTAGCTAAAGGAGAAAATTAAGGCGTTACTATTTCGGTGTTGATTGCAGCACTGGCTTGTTCTAACGTAACCGCTGAGCTCGTTTGCTCAAGTGTCGCTGTCGCTGAAGAGGCATCTTCACTCAAGGTTGGCGGTTGTTCCTGTAATGCTGCTTGCTCTGCCAGTAATGCTTCTTTGGCTTGCTCACGAATTAGCCAAACCAAGCTCTCCTGGTATTGGCGAATGTTATTAACATAATGGCGCGCTTCACCACCTCGTGCATAGCCGTATCGCGTGCGTTGATGCCATTGTTTACGTTGTAATAAAGGCAATACATCTTTTACGTCTGCCCAGTTGTCTTGATCTTTACCGATCGATTTAGTTAGTCGCCTCGCATCCATTAAATGACCAAAGCCAAGATTATAAGCCGCCAGTGCAAACCAAATTTTTTCATCTTTATGCACGCTATCTGGTATTAAGCCTAATAAATAGGTGAGGTATTTTGCCCCACCTTCAATACTTTGCTCGGGATCAAGACGGTTGGTTATGCCCACAAAATCGGCGGTGTCGTTGGTTAGCATCATCATGCCTCGAACACCCGTTGGGCTTCGAGCATTGGGTTTCCAGTGACTTTCTTGGTAGCTAATAGCAGCTAACAAAATCCAATCAAATTGCTCTGTTTGATATTTTTCAAATAGCTCGCGATAGCGAGGTAAGGTTGTTTTTGCACGTTGTAAAAAGCTGCGGGCATCCACAAAATCAAATTTTTCAATATGACCAAAATAACGCTCAATTAATTTGGCAACATGGCCTGATTGATGGTTACTACCAATAAACTCAATCAGAGCGGAATACAAACTATCGTCAATACCTTTCTTTAACATCCAAGCAACGGGAAGCTGTTTTTCTAGGGTAAAGGCTTCAGCTAAACTGGGGTAATATCGCTGTGCTCGCGCGAGCACTTTATCATCTACCATGGCATAAGTTGCTTCGCCGTCTGCCACCATGCGCAGTATTACCATTGGATCTTCATCGTCAGTCGCAATCCAATCTAAGGTGGGGTATTGAATTTTGCGCTGTTTGAGCAGTTCCTCTGGGCCGGAGTCTTTCAATACTAAAATAGGGTCATCCACTTCAGAAAAGTCTTTAGGTTTATTGCTGCCCTGACGATAAACTAAGGTACGCGAGACATTATAAAATGGCGGAGCACTGCGATATTTTTCGGCGCGCTCTGGTGTTAAGGTTAACCCTGCAGCAATAAAATCGATGTTGCCGTTATCTAACTCATTAAATAATTCAGTCAATGAATAGGCGGGGGACATATCAAGGCGCACCCCTAAGTGGTTGGCAAAATCATTGGCTAACTCGTAATCCATACCTGATAACGTATCACCAACATAAACATAACTGACAGGGGTGTTTAAGGTGCCCACGCGCAGCACGCCGCGTTGTTGTATTTGTTGCAATTGACTAAAGTCTTGCAAAGGCTCACAGCCACTCATGAATAGACTCAGGGCTAGCAACAATAAACATGTAATAGAAGAGTTGTTTTTCAAACGTTAGAACTGCCTTAATAACCAAAATCAAACTATTTATACCAGCTATAACTATCTGAGTCATTAGAATCAAAATAAAGCTGCGAAGTGAGTAGCTTATGTCACTGTTATTTGATTTTTGTTTTATCTTATGTAGGTGGTGAGGTCATCTCAACAGCTTCTTATCTCATCTGTTGTATAGCCTTGTCTTCTCCTTTTCTCTATAATACGCGCGATTCAAACCCCACCCACACAATAAGAGTGAGAGATGTTGATGGAAATTTTGCGAGGTGCACCTGCACTGTCAGCTTTCAGAGTGAACCAGTTACTGAAAAACTGCGTTGATTCACAACTGCCTGTAACCAATATTTACGCTGAATTCATGCACTTTGCCGACGTATCGGCATCATTAACTGAAGCTGAGTTATCGGTTTTAGCAAAATTATTAACTTACGGACCGAGTATTCAAGAGCACGAGCCAATTGGCCAGCTTGTCTTAATTACCCCTCGCCCGGGTACCATTTCTCCTTGGTCATCGAAAGCGACCGATATTGCAAAAAACTGTGGTTTAAGAAAAGTGAAGCGTTTAGAGCGCGGCATTGCTTATTACATAGAAGGTGAGGTTTCACCTGAGCAACTTAGCCAAGTTGCTGACTTATTGCACGACCGCATGATGGAAACCGTATTCAACGAACTTGCTCAAGCAGACAAGCTGTTTGTACAAGCGCAGCCAGGTGAAATGTCGAGTGTTGATATTTTAGCGGGTGGCCGTCAAGCGCTTGAAACGGCAAACGTTGAACTAGGCTTAGCGTTAGCGGAAGACGAAATTGATTACTTGGTTGAAAACTTCACTAAGTTAAACCGTAATCCAAATGACATTGAATTAATGATGTTTGCGCAAGCTAACTCTGAGCATTGTCGCCACAAAATTTTTAATGCCGATTGGACAATCGATGGTATCGAGCAGCCAAAGTCGCTGTTCAAAATGATCAAAAATACCTACGAAAACTACAGCGAAAACGTATTGTCAGCCTATAAAGACAATGCCGCGGTAATGGTGGGGTCTAAGGCAGGTCGCTTCTTCCCAGATGTAGACAGCCGTGAATATAACTACCACCAAGAAAATATTCACATTTTAATGAAGGTTGAAACCCATAACCATCCAACGGCTATTTCGCCTTGGCCGGGCGCAGCTACGGGCAGCGGCGGTGAAATTCGTGATGAAGGCGCAACGGGTATTGGCTCTAAGCCAAAAGCAGGCTTAGTCGGTTTTAGTGTATCTAACTTACGCATTCCAGGTTTTGAACAGCCTTGGGAAACAGACTTTGGCAAGCCTGGTCGCATTGTTTCAGCGTTGGATATTATGCTAGAAGGCCCATTGGGCGGCGCGGCATTTAACAACGAATTTGGTCGTCCAAATATTTTAGGTTACTTCCGTACTTATGAAGAGCAAGTAAACAGCCACAATGGCCTTGAAGTACGTGGTTACCATAAGCCAATTATGTTAGCGGGTGGTTTAGGTAACATTCGTGAAGAGCATGTTGAGAAAAAAGACATTCCAGTTGGCGCTAAGCTAGTGGTGCTGGGCGGTCCTGCGATGAATATCGGTCTAGGTGGCGGCGCGGCATCGTCAATGGACTCGGGGCAATCGGCAGAAGATTTAGATTTTGCGTCAGTACAGCGTGAAAACCCAGAAATGGAGCGCCGCTGTCAGGAAGTGATCGATCGCTGTTGGCAGATGGGTGATGATAACCCCATCCAATTTATCCACGATGTGGGCGCGGGCGGTTTATCCAATGCAATGCCTGAGCTGGTTAATGACGGCGGCCGTGGTGGTAACTTTAATCTGCGCGCTATCCCGAACGATGAGCTAAGCATGGCGCCACATGCGATTTGGTGTAACGAGTCGCAAGAGCGTTATGTAATGGCGATCAAGCCAGAAAACATGGCAGTATTCGAAGCTATTTGTAAGCGTGAGCGCGCGCCGTTTGCGGTATTAGGTGAAGCAACCGAAGAGCTGCACTTAACCCTAAATGATGATCACTTTAACAACAAACCAATCGATTTACCGATGGATGTGTTGTTAGGTAAAGCGCCGAAAATGCACCGCGATGTGAAAAGTGCGAAAGCGCAAGGTAAGGAATTAGATACTTCCGGTATTACAGTAAAAGATGCGGCGCATCGTTTACTGCGTTTGCCTTCTATTGCTGAGAAAACCTTCCTTATTACTATTGGTGACCGCACGGTAACGGGTCTAGTGGCACGTGACCAAATGGTTGGCCCTTGGCAAATTCCGGTAGCTAACTGCGCCGTGACGGCAAGTAGCTACGATACATATACCGGTGAAGCGATGTCATTAGGTGAGCGTACGCCAGTTGCGTTACTTAACTTTGGCGCCTCTGCGCGTTTAGCGGTGGCAGAAGCCATCACTAACATCGCAGCAACCAATATTGGTGAGCTAAACCGTCTTAAGCTATCTGCTAACTGGATGGCGGCAGCGGGTCACCCGGGTGAAGATGCCGGCCTTTATGAAGCGGTGAAAGCGGTCGGTGAAGAGTTGTGTCCTGAGCTAGATATTACTATCCCAGTAGGCAAAGACTCGATGTCGATGAAGACTAAGTGGGAGCAGGACGGAGAGGCGAAAGAAGTGACCTCACCATTGTCACTTGTGATCACAGCGTTTGCTCGCGTTGAAGATATTCGCGATACAGTCACTCCTGAATTGCGCACTGATAAAGGTGACAGCGAGCTGATCCTTATCGACTTAGGCAACGGCAAAAACCGTCTTGGCGCCTCTTCACTAGCACAGGTGTACAAACAGCTTGGTAACGACGTACCAGATGTTGATAGCCCTGCATTGCTAAAAGGTTTCTTCGATGCTATCCAATCTTTGGTAATCGATAAGAAACTATTGGCTTACCACGACCGCAGTGACGGTGGTTTATTCACCACTATTGCGGAGATGGCATTTGCCGGTCATGTCGGTGTTGACGTAGCACTTGATGCCCTTGGCTCGGATGATTTAGCGGTACTGTACAGTGAAGAATTAGGTGCAGTGATTCAAGTTCGTAGCAGCGATAAAGAAGCGGTATTAACGACGTTGGCAGGCCATGGCTTGGCGGCAAATAGTCATGTAATTGGTACGCTTAATAGCGACGATACGGTGCGCTTTACCCGTAATGGTGAATCGGTACTGACTGAGTCTCGTAATGAACTTCGTATGGTGTGGGCTGAAACCACTTACCAAATGCAAGCCATGCGTGACAACCCTGAGTGCGCTAAGCAAGAGCTTGACGCCAAAGCGGACGTTAAGGACCCAGGTTTGTCGGCTAAGTTAAGCTTTGATATCAATGAAGATATCGCTGCGCCTTACATTGTTAAGGGCGTTGCGCCGCAAATGGCGATATTGCGTGAGCAAGGCGTTAACTCACATCAAGAGATGGCGGCAGCATTCGATCGCGCTGGTTTCTCTGCGGTAGATGTACACATGAGTGACATTTTAGCGGGTAACGTCAATCTTGAGCAGTTTGCTGGCTTAGTGGCATGTGGCGGCTTCTCATACGGTGATGTACTCGGTGCCGGTGAAGGTTGGGCTAAATCTATCCTATTTAATGACCGCGCTCGTGACCAGTTCCAAAGTTTCTTTAACCGTAATGATAGCTTTGCACTCGGTGTGTGTAACGGTTGTCAAATGCTATCAAACCTAAAAGAGTTGATCCCTGGGTCAGAGTTATGGCCACGTTTTGTGCGTAATAATTCTGAGCGTTTTGAAGCTCGCTTTAGTTTGGTTGAAGTGCAAGAGTCCGCGTCTATCTTCTTAGGCGGTATGGCTGGCTCACGGATGCCAATCGCTGTTTCTCACGGTGAAGGTCGTGTTGAAGTAGCCAGTGCTGACGCATTAACCGCCATAGAGCAATCTGGCACGGTAGCACTGCGTTTTGTTGACAACTATGGTCAACCGACACAAGCCTACCCCGCGAACCCGAATGGTTCGCCAAACGGCATTACAGGTTTAACCACGCAAGATGGTCGTGTCACTATCATGATGCCTCACCCAGAGCGTGTGTTTAGAACGGTAGCCAACTCTTGGCACCCAGATGAGTGGAGCGAAGACAGCCCATGGATGCGTATGTTTAGAAATGCGCGTGCTAATATAGGTTAAATCTAGTACTTAAGCATTAAGGCTGAAACAGTGATGTTTCGGCCTTTTTTTGTGCCTGTAACCCAACAATAAATATAAACGAGCTCAAGAGTTTGATGCTGATCTCACTTTAATTAAACTAGATATATATTTTAGAACTGCTGGGAAGCTTATCTTTCATAATAATGTTCTCATTTGAGTCCTTGCTCTCAGCTCAATATCAGTTGTACTAATAATTATTCTACTAAAACTGAGTTTTCATGTTCTTTGTCTGATTGGTTTGTTTTGGGCAGCAAACTAATCGGCGAGCGTTTTGTTCACTTGAACATAATAGGTGGTTTGCTTGAGTTTAAAAACAGTTCTTTATTTTGGTGATAATGCCTTATCGGCAAAAAAACTCGTAGAACAAATCCTAACTCAGGAGTTGTTTAGTTTTTCTGATGTGAATAACAGTAACGATTTTGAAGAAAAGTTGCAGCAAGCTTGGCAACTGATTCTGATTGATAAGCCTGTTACACCAAAGCAACAAGACATGCTATCAAAATGCCAAACTCAGCAGCAAACACAGCTGGTTCATCTGCAATTAGACTTAATTCAGAGAGAGCTCACTGGTGATTTAATGGCGCAAAACCGCATACTAAAAAAACAATTAGACGATGTTCACTCTTTATTAAAAGCCACTGTAAACACTATCCCAGATCTTATCTTTTATAAAGATCCTACTAGCCGTTTTATGGGCTGTAATCAGGCTTTTGAAGTGTTTGCTGGTCAGCCTGAATATGCCATTTTAGGTCATACAGATGATGACTTTTTTGAACCCAATCAGGCGTTAATGTGTCAAGAGCAAGATAAATACGTGGTTGAATCGGGTGAAATTCTTACATCAGAAGAAACCCTGACTTATCACAACGGTGAGAAGCACTTAATTGATATGTACAAGGTCCCTTATTTTGATAAACAAGGAGAAGTACTAGGGTTAATTGGTGTTGGTCGAGATATTACCGAAAAGCGCAAAGCTGAGAAAAAGTTAAAACGCGCAGCCATTGTGTTTGAAAATACTCAAGAAGGGATTCTAATTACTGATAAAAAGGGCACTATTTTATCGGTTAATCCGGCTTTTAGTTTGATTACTGGTTACAGTGAAGAAGAAGCGCTAGGTAATACGCCAGCATTACTTAAGTCGGGTAAACATGATGATGCGTTTTACCAATCATTTTGGCATCAACTAGACAGTGTGGGTAATTGGCATGGTGAAATTATTAATCGACGTAAGAATGGTGAAGATTATCATCAATGGCTGAATATTAGCTCAATCAAAGATAAGAATAACGCAGTCACTAACTATGTTGCTACTTTCTCTGATTTAAGTGAGTTGAAACAATCAGAGGAAAAGCTGCAATATATTAAATATCATGACAGTTTAACAGGTCTTGGTAACCGCCTGTTCTTTGTTCATCGCCTCGAAGACAGTGTGCAACGGGCACGGCGTAATGGCCATGGTTTTGCCATTATGCATATTGATCTTGACCGCTTTAGTCGAGTGAATAAGAACTTGGGTCATAATTTTGGTGACCGTGTATTGAAAGAAGTGGCCAAAAGGTTAACGGAGATATTTTCTGAAAAAGATGTGATCGCCCGTTTCGGTAGTGATGAGTATGCGATCATGATAGATGAAATGGTTCATGAACAAGATGCTGCTCATGCCGCGAAGAAATTGGCTAGAGAGTTATCTTGTGGCTTAATTGTTGACGAACAAGCCGTATATTTAAATGTCAATATTGGTATTAGCCTCTATCCCGATGATGGGGAAACCGCCGATTCGTTACTCAGTAATGCCGAAGCCGCGTTGATCAGGGTTAAACAAGATCGAAGTAACTATTACGAGTTTTATACTGAAGAATTGACTTTGGCCGCGCAGCGACAATTTACCTTAGAAAATGAGTTGCGATTTGCTTTAAGACGCAATGAGTTTGAACTTTATTACCAACCTCAACTTGATTTGAAAAAAAATAAAGTGGTCGCTGTAGAAGGGTTAATTCGTTGGAATCATCCGACTAGCGGCATTATAGAGCCATTGTCATTTTTGTCTGTGGCTAAAGAAAGTGAGTTAATGGCAAACATCGACTTATGGGTGATCCAACAAGCATGCTTACAAGCGGCGGAGTGGGAAGAACAAGGCATACACTTTGGTCGGGTTGCTGTGAATTTATCCCTTTGTGTATTAATGCAAGCCGATTTGATGAGTAATGTGTTGAGTTACTTAAAAGACACAGGCTGCGCCGCTCACTTGTTGGAATTTGAGGTGCAGGAAGACGTATTATCAGATGATTCGGCCGTGGTGCGGGCTAATTTGATTAATATGAGTAAGCTTGGTGTGCGTTTAGCGATTGATGACTTTGGAACTGGCCGTTCATCCCTTAATAATATGAAGAGAGTTCATGTCGATAAAATCAAAATAGCGCAAGATTTTATTCGTCATGCTCATGTCGACCCGATAGAAAAAGCCATCATTAAATCAATTGTTTCGCTGGGAGATAATCTCGGTATTGATGTTGTAGCCGAAGGCACTGAAACCGATATGCAAGTAGAGTACGTGTCTGACTTGGGTTGTCATTTAGTGCAAGGCTTTCATGTTTCAAAACCAATGCGCAAAGCAAAAGCTGCATTTTTCTTGCGTTGTCGTCGTTAAGGCTTACTTGACGGCGCGCTCTGAAGGTATGATTATGTAATCTAAATTATGCCTTTAGGGTTATCATGTTAAGTGAATGGATTAATTACGTTTGGCGTGACGTGCTAGCTTGGAGCTTAGTGTTACTCCATACCTTGATCATCATTTCTGTTTCCTTACGCGTCATCATGAAACGCCGAGAAATTGGTATTTCATTATCTTGGCTAGCAATTATTTATGCATTACCTTTTGCCGGTGTTGGCTTTTATTTCTTGTTTGGTGAATTAAACCTGGGAAAAAAACGTGCGCAGCGCGCGACACACATGTTTTCACCTTTTAAATTAGCCATTGAAACTTTTCGTGAAAACCAGTCTGCCCGTGCCCTTGAGGTGAGCGATACAGCCAAGCCCATGCATGATTTAATTGAAGGCTTGTTGGGAATGCCCAGTATTGCGGGCAATCATTTAACGCTACTGGATACAACAGATACTATTTTGCTTGAACTGATTGAGCAGGTTAATCAGGCCGAGCACAGCTGTATGATGGAATTTTATATCTGGCATTTAGGTGGTTTTTCTGACCAGCTTGCAGATGCATTAGGTAATGCAGCCAAACGTGGGGTAGATTGTAAACTGTTATTAGATTCTGTTGGTAGCCGTGCTTTTTTTGATTCTGAACTCCCTGATGAGTTGCGCGCTGCAGGGGTACAGTTAGTTGAGGTGTTAAAAAGTGGCCCATTGAGGATGTTTTTTCAGCGACAAGATTTGCGCATGCATCGTAAATTGGTCTGTATTGATGAGCGGATTGCTTATACCGGCAGTATGAATATTGTTGATCCTCGTTTTTTTAAACAAGATGCAGGCTTAGGTGAATGGATTGATGTGATGGTTCGGGTACAAGGGCCAGCCGTTGCTTTGATTACATCTTTATTGCAGTGGGATTGGGAGATGGAAACGGGCGAACGGCTGTTAACTCCCTTTGGCACGCAAGACACATTACATGGTGGTTGCGGCGACCGCGTGCAGTTGATCCCTTCAGGTCCATTCCCCGGCGGTGACTGTATTCATCAATTACTGCTGACCTGTGTTTATCAAGCCAAGCACAGTTTGGTACTAACAACGCCTTATTTTGTTCCCGATGATAGTTTGCATAAGGCCTTACAGGCCGCGGCCCATCGCGGTGTACAGGTTAAAATTATTTTACCGGCACTGAATGATTCATTAATGGTGAAATATGCCGCTAGTGCATTTTATGACGAGCTATTAGCTGCGGGCGTTGAAATATACAAGTTTCATGGTGGCCTATTACATACAAAAAGCATTGTGGTTGATGAAGTGGTAGCACTGGTGGGAACGGTGAACCTTGATCGACGCAGTTTTTGGCTAAATTTTGAAGTGACTATGCTAGTGGATGATGCTGAGTTTGCTGGGCGGGTTTTGAACCTGCAATTACAGTACATGCTCGCGTCAGAAAAATTAACGCTTAATCAGTGGCGGCAGCGTTCGCGTATTAGGCGTTTTTGGGAGAATGTTTTTTATTTATTTAGCCCTATTTTGTAAATAATCCCAGCTCGACATAACCAAAACAGCATGCTTGCTCTCACCAAAACGTGGTGAATATGTTCCTTGGCATTTTCATTCCTGAAATCGAAATATCGAGATAAAAGTGTTCCATTCATTATATTGGTTGGTTTAAACAGAGCAAAAGTGAAAGAAAGTAATGTCAGTTGCGTTACTTTTTAAACTGAAGTTTGTTGTTAATTTTTCTTGGATTAATTCCGATTAAAGATCATTTTTTAGCCGTGAAGAGAGAATTTTTTCGATCCGCTAGGCGCTTTCACCGTGGGATTGTGATTTGTCACTGTTTTTTCTTCGTTGCTAGGCTATAGTAAGCGGCTTTATTCTCATCTGAAATTCGCTATGTTTACAATCCCTGCGTTAAATCAACAGCTTGATACTGAAATTCAACATTGCCTCGATAACAAAACTAAACCCCTTGGTAGTTTAGGTAAACTTGAATCCCTTGCTTTGCAAATTTGTCGTATTCAGCAGACATTAAAGCCTAATTTATCGCAGCCACAAATGTTGGTTTTTGCTGCCGATCATGGTGTCGTTGCGGAAGGGATAAGCTTGTTTCCTCAAGGGGTAACACAGCAAATGGTGCTTAATTTTATTCAAGGTGGTGCGGCAATTAATTGTTTTTGTCGCCAACACGGCATTGAATTTCGCGTGGTTAATGCGGGAGTAAATGGTGAGTTGCCAGAAGATAGTGTGTTAATTAATGCGTCGATTGCCAAGGGGACACAAAACTTTGTTACTCAGGCGGCTATGACTATGGCGCAATGCGAACAAGCGTTAACTAAGGGGGCTGAATTAGTTGACGATCGCCATAAACGCGGTGCGAATGTTATTGGTTTTGGCGAAATGGGGATAGGTAACACCACGTCGGCCGCTGCGTTAATGGCTGTGACGTTAGGATTGAGCGCAACTGAATGTGCTGGTCGTGGCACAGGCTTAGAAAAAACGGCGGTAGAGCATAAGGCTAAAGTTATTCAAAAAGCCCTTAAAAGAATTAAAGGTAACAAGCTTTCGCCACAACAAATTTTGGCTGAATTTGGCGGCTTTGAAATTGTTATGATGTGTGGCGCTATGCTCAAAGCGGCAGAGCTAAGAATGTTGGTGCTTGTAGATGGCTTTATTGCCACCAGTGCTGCTTTAATGGCGAGTAAAATGGATGGGAATTTTATTGACTACGCCGTTTTTTGCCATAAATCAAAAGAGCAGGGCCATAAAAAAATGCTTAAGGCTATGGGGGTTGAGGCTCTACTTGATCTTGATATGCGATTAGGTGAAGGCTCTGGTGTTGCTGTGGCTTATCCATTATTAGTATCGGCCATATCTTTTGTCAACGAAATGGCTTCCTTTGATTCAGCAGGTGTCGACCATGCCTGATGTCTCTGCGCCTAAGCCCTTTTTTTTAGTTGGGCAATGGCGTCGATTTATTCATGCGTTGACATTTTATACCCGAATACCTTGGCCAAAAGGTATGACATTTAACGGGCAAGATCTGGTTAAAGGGAATGTATATTTTCCGTTAGTAGGTTGGTTGGTTGCGGCCGTTGCTTGTTTAGTCTACTGGTTCGCGAGTTTAGTGCTGAGTGAGTCCATTGCGGTAATTTGCTCGATGGTGGCGACTATCTGGTTAACAGGTGCATTTCACGAAGATGGTTTTGCAGACACTTGTGATGGCTTTGGTGGTGGTTACGGCAAACAAGCCATTATGACCATCATGAAGGACTCTCGGGTGGGTACTTATGCCAGTGTTGGCTTATGTTTGCTGCTATTACTGAAGCATCAGGCGCTGTTGAGTGTACCTGATATCTTACTTAGCGTTTGGGTGGGTCACAGTGTGAGTCGTTTCGTACCGCTACTATTAATGGCATCGCTTCCTTATGTACGGGAACAATCTGACAGTAAAATAGGCCAAACACAGTTAGGGTTGTCAATTGGGGAGTTATTCGTGGCTGCTGTGCTGGCTGCTCTTCCGTTGTATTGGCTAGCAGGAGAAGTCATTATGGTTACCATCGCATTGTTGGTGGTCACTTTTTTTGCATTACGTTACTGGTTTAACAGAGTCTTAGGGGGGATTACTGGAGATTGTTTAGGCGCCAGCCAGCAAATAACTGAAGTGCTGGTGTACTTGGTATTGGGAGCATCAGTATGGAATGTTATCTAATACGTCACACGCAGCCCGATGTAGCTGTGGGCACTTGCTATGGGCGTTTAGATTTACCCCTTAGTGTTGATTTTGCTGAGCAAGCAAAACCACTTGAAGCGCTCGTTAGAAATATGTCGCCAAATCAAGTTTATTCAAGTCCGGCACAACGTTGCTTATTACTTGCGCAAAAGTTGACGACAACGCCGTTAATTGAGCCCAGTTGGTCAGAGTTTGACTTTGGTGATTGGGAAGGGCGTTTATGGTGTGATATCGAGAAAGGTGATATCGAACAATGGAATGACAACCTTGTTCACCACCGTTTACCCAATGGCGAGAGCTTAGAGGTGTTTCATCAACGCGTAGTAAAAGCTTGGTTCGCGCTTTGTAATAGCAAGGATAATGTCGATAGTAAGATAGTGATCGTTACTCACGCTGGCGTGATCCGCTCCATTGTTGCTTCTTTACTGGGGATCCCCCTTGAAAATAGCGTACAACTTGGTTTGGCTTATGGCTCTGTCACTAAGGTTATTTGCCAAGGCAAATATTGCAGGCTTGACTACCTTAATCGCTTGCCTGACAAAAAGCCGGATTGCACCTAAGTCAGGGCAATCCAATGAAATCATGCTTTATGGGTTTCCACTGGCGGCTTCGCATTTTTTATTTTGATTAAAAAATACACCGCATAAAAGGTGCATAGGCCAACTGTGGTGCCAATAACAGCCATAGATGCAAGTCCGATAGGGTTGCCAAAAAGTAGGTCCATCCAAAGTTCCATCACTGTATCCTCATATATAGCTAGTGACGAAAGTGTAAAAACATCTCGTTTTAAATGTGATGATCCTGATCAAGCAAGGATGTTATAACAACGTTAATCGAGTCAAGGCGAAAGGGAGCTTTGCACAATTTGTTAATCAACAACACTGGCTGGCTCAATCTCTTGTGCAATGCTTGTGACTTGATAGCCGCTCTGCTCGAGTAGTTCAATCAGGTTGGATTCACCAGTAAGGTGTAATGTACCAACGACAATGAATGCGTCACTTTCTTTGGGGAGTGCAGTTAATTGCTCGAACCAGTCTTGATTTCTCTCTAACATCATTGTTTGAAAAGCATTGAGATCTTTTTCTGGCTGGTCATTTGCAATGAGTAAGGTTGTTAATTTCGACAAGTTACCTTGAGACCAAGCCTCTAATAACTTGGGAGCGAGTTGGTCGATTTCTGCTAACTCTTTCATACTTTGCTCAACAAATTCTTCACTCTCTTGCGCTAGCTGCGACATATACCAGATTTGTTTTTGCATGTTTTCAAGTTGAACGATAGGTTTTTTGACTTTATTAGCGCTTTGAATGAAATGTTGATCAATACCCATTGCGGCTAAATAGCCAATTTGCTCTAACTTTAAATGCATGGCTGAAATAATAACAAACCAAGGTTGTAATGCTTTTACTTCAGGACGATTTAATCCCAGCGGCTTTAGCATAGCCTTTAAAGTGCGATATTGTTCAATAGGCATAACGTCAGCTAGCCTTTGCGGATTAGGTAAGTGGGTTAAGCGTTGTACTTCCTCTAAATCCGATTTTGTTACTCTGCTCATATCGACTTCTACGATAAGTTGTGAAGCATTATTGAATGCTTGTTCTATATGAGCGGGAAGAGGATAAAGCTCTTCACTGCCGACATGAATGGAGCCTAAAATGTGCAGTGTTGCATGATCTTGTTTGGTCAGTTGCCAGAACGCAGGGGTGCTATTAGCAAAGCAAAATTGAGATACGAGGGTTGCAACAAAAAATAATACCATCCGTTTCACATTAGTTTCCTTTAAAAGAGTGTGCTAATTAATCGCTTTTATTTAACAGGTAATCGAGCCAACGTGTTGGTAATACTCTTCGCAACAGAGCAAAAACATAGGTTGGCAAGGTAACATAATACCGCGCTTTGGGTTTAGGTGCTTGAATCGCGTGCTTGAGCGCGCGAAATACGGCTATGGGCTCTAGGGTAAATGCACTACTGCTTTCTGATGCGCTAAGGCGAGCAATTGTATTTTCATAAGCTTGCTGGTGATGGCTATTCGCAATATTAATGTGTTGGTGAAATGCTCGTAGTGCATTATGTCTAAATTGGCTTTTGATGGGGCCGGGCTCTATTAAACATACATGGATGCCTGAGCCAGCTAACTCTAACCGCAAGGTATCGGTTAATCCCTCTAAAGCAAATTTACTGGCGTTGTAGGCTCCGCGGTATTTCATCGCGACTAATCCTAATACCGAACTATTTTGTATAATTCGGCCATGACCCTGGCGGCGCATCACAGGGATAATAAGTTTGGTTAATTCATGCCAGCCAAATAAGTTGGTCTCAAATTGCTCCCTTAGGGCTTGTGTTGGTAAGTCTTCCACGGCGCCAGGTTGGCCAAAGGCTGCATTGTTGAATAATATATCCAGTTTGCCATTAGTAGCAGTTAGAATTTCATCTACTGCAAGCTGTATAGATTGAGGATCAGACATTTCCATATAAATAGCTTGGCAGCCTATTGCGCGTAAATGGGCCAAGTCTGATTTTTTTCGCGCTGTGGCAAAAACCTGAAAGCCAGCTTGTTGTAGCTGGGCTGCACAATAAAGACCGATTCCGCTAGAGCACCCGCTAATTAAAACTGTCGAATTCATTATTTTCTCTACTGATAGACATGAAATGTACAATAACCAAGGCTTAACTTAAGCAAAAAGGCGAGCTAACTCAAATACTCAAACATAATTTGTGTTGAAAAGTTGAACGCTCGGTTAAGGGCGTTATAATCCTTTTACTTACAAAATACTCAAATTTTGTATTTATATTCAGCCTTGGCTAAGGCTTATCTTAACCCTATGATAAATAAACATGAATTAGCAGTGCTGGACAATTTGCTAACAAATGTTTAGATATTCATTGTTAGCTAAGCAGTATTTAAACCCCCTTCGGTAACATTCAAAATCACGTAACCCATTGTTTTATAATGAATTGAAAAAAGTTCAATATGTTTTTGTGATCAAACTCTGTTTTCTGTTCTTTGTTTGGTAAATTATATTGATAATTTGTAATGCGAAGGTAGTATGAAATTCCATAAGGCGGTGAGCAAATGATTTGCTATACCACCAAATAAGAATTTGTAACTAATTTGGTTACATTTAATGAAGAAATAAAGTTCCAGCTGTATAGGATTTATACACACAGGAACTGACTTAAAACGCTGAGTCTATATTCAAGGAGCGACAAATGTTTAAGAAAACTCTAGTAGCAGCTGCTTTAGCAACTGCATCAATGGGCGCAAATGCTTACGAAATCGGCCAAAACAACGACTTTAATGTTGAAGTTTACGGTGTTGCTGCAATCTCTATCGTTGACTACGGCGATATTGCTAACGATCAAGGTCCTGTACTAGAAAACGAATCTCGCATCGGTTTCCGTGCTGGTAAAGCAATGACTGATAGCATTGAAGTTTTCATGCAAATCGAAGGCGGTTACGTTGATAACATCGACTGGGCACACGGCGGCGTTGCTGGCGGTACTCTAGGTCAACGTGATACTTTCATCGGTCTTAAAGGCGACTGGGGTAAAGTACGTTTTGGTCGTGTTCTAACTCCTATGTACGAACTAATCGACTGGCCATACGCTAACCCAGGTCTAGGTGCTTCTTGGGACTGGGGCGGTGACGTTGCTTACTACTACGATCGTCAATCAAACACAATCCGTTACGACTCTCCATCTCTAGGCGGTCTAACATTCGCTCTAGCTGTTGGTCGTGATGACGATGCTGCAAACGCTAAATCTATCTCAGGTGCAGCTACTAAAAGTTCTTACTACTTCGGTGGTAACGTAAACTACACTATCGCTGATATGGTTACTTTACACGGTGGTTTCGAAACTGCTGATAAATTCGGTGGTAACGACGTAGATACTTTTGGTTACCTACTAGGTTTTGAAGCTAGCCTACCTGCTGGTTTCGGTCTTGCTGGTGCATTCAAATCTGGTGAGTCAAAAGACAACGTAACTAACATCAAGAGTACTCAAGACTCTTACTCTATCATCGGTCAATACTGGGCTGGTTCACTAGGCTTCAAACTAGGTTACACTGCTAACCTAGACCCAGAAGTTGGTGGCAATAAAGTTAAGAACGTTGAAGATAGCATTGTTTCTGGTCAAGTTATGTACGTAGTAAACGGTTTCGTACCTTACCTACGTGTTGCTAACCGTGACCTACAAGGCGGCACTAACGAAGATACAGTTGTACGTGTTGGTCTAGAATACGGTTTCTAATATTACTTAATATTAAAAACTTTGAACGCCGGCTTATGCCGGCGTTTTTTTTGTCTGTCATCTTTATGGTGACATGATAGAATAAGTTACTTGTTTTTAGATGCTTTATTGGAAAATACAATGATAAAACCTTTGCTAATGGCTGTTGCTGTTATTGGGCTGTCTGCATGCGCAGCGAACCCAGAGAAGACCAGTGCTAATGAGTTTGCCAGTAATACGGAAGTTGAATTAGGGTATAACTCGGTAAAAATAGCAGGGTCAAAAATTAGCCTGAAGCCAACAGCTGAGCATGGCGTAAAAGCTTCAAACACAGTTTTATATCTCCTTTCTGAACTACCTCGAGATAATCCGCAAAACGCTTTTTCTTATGTTTTTTTAGATGTGAGTTACTTTCAGACTTCCAATGAATTTACTCATGCAAAAGTTAACTCACAGTTAGTTGATTTAGAAGACCGCAAGGTTAGCAGCCAGATGTGTAATGACAACTGCGTTACGAATCAATGGGTAAAGTTTCCAGTAGCCACAGCTGATATCATAGACGCTAGAGAGCAAGGTTTACCTTTCGAACTATTATTCGAAGGTTCTAGCAAAGGTCTGAAATATGTTATTCCAGCTGTTTACATCGATGGCATGATGTTGCGTTATAAACAAGCAAATATAGATTTAAATACCATTAATGGCCAAGCAGGTAACGCTGCTGCAGGAGCTGCGGTAGTGGCAACACCGGTTGCTGCAAAAGCTAAGTCTCAACAAAGCACTGCTGTAGAAATGACAGAGTATTGGTTTGCTAAGGTATCATCCGCTGAACAAGAGGCTTTTATTTCTTGGGCTCTTAAGAATCGCAAGAAGATAGATTCGCCATTGCAAGCAGATAACAAAGAAATGGAAATGTTGGCTTATTGGTATGACGAAGCAACGGTTGCTGAGCGTTCTGAGCTACTGACTTGGGCAGTAGAAAATATTAAATAGAGCATCAGTCTTCCTGAGAATAAAAAAAGTCGCATTACGCGACTTTTTTTTATGGGGCTAGATGAGTAATTGGCTAGTAGTAAGTAATCTTTTTCACTTTTTGTGGCATGCTTTGCATTTCGTTTATGTAATATAGCTGCTCAGTATCTAATTCTAATTCGGTGGCATACATTTCACCCATTGGGTAGCTTTGCACCACTCGTGCACCTTTGATCAAGCCATCTACTTGGGCCTTTACCTTATCTGAGCCGATAATGTATGTGTTTAAGGTATTTTGACTGCTGATTTGTAGCCCATAAACTTGTTCCGCTAGCTCTCTATAAGCATCGAGTTTAGATGCGCGGATAGCATTGAGCATTTTTTGCTGCTTAGTTGCGCCAGGTTGTAAATCAATTGGAGCATAGCCCACTGCAATCAGAACAGGGAATTTTTCTGGTTTGACGGTTTCATACTCGATGTGCGTATTTGCAATTTGCGAACAACCACTAAGGAGTAATGCTGCAGCAATGAGAGGCGCCTTGAACATAGCGATGACTCCTAATTATTTTACAAATTCGACAGTACGACCGTTCACCCCTGAAGGGACGCTGGATCTTTGAATATAGGCATCGTTTTTACCTGCATTTAAGCTGTTTTTAGCACCTATTAATAAGCGATTCGGAATGAAAGCACGTCCTGTAGACTCTACCAGTAAAGTTTGCATATTAATGGTTCTAACGTTCACTACCACACCTTCATCATTACGTGACATGGTGCCAGTGAAAATACGATAAACCGGAATTTTACTACGCAACTGGTCCCACTCTCGGCTAAATACGAAGTCACCTTCTGGAGTTACTTTTATTTTCCCTGTCGTTTTAAAGTCAATGACAGGCACTTCACGAATATGCAGTTCATGAATAAACGCCTCAGAAATTGCCTGCCCGAGCCAATTCGTATTTTGTAAGTCATCAATATTAGATAAAGAAGTGACCGCAATAGGCGTTTTACTCGCGTTAGGATCCCTATTTAGGGCTAGTTGATCGGCTAAAGCACGTATGATGTAGTCAAGCTCGCGCGCGCGGTCGCCCGGCAACATATCAGGTCGCTTCGGCTGAACTTGGCGCCAACTGCGGTATCCCGGAGAGACGTAGCTGCCATAGTATTGCGATTTTGTTTCATTATCAGCATGGCTCGTGGGTAATGTACTTGAACGGACATAAATCGTATTGACTGAGGTTTGTGAATCGGCAGTATATTGCCGACTGTTAGTGGTAATATTTTCCGATGCATTCGGATCGATAATGACAATATCGTTTTTAGGTTGGGTTGCACAGCCAGACATTGTTATGGCGACACAACAGAGACACCAAGCTTGTTTGTTCATTTCATTCCCTCTATCGATCTATCTATAAATAGCTATATCGACTTACATGCTCAATTCTTTAGCTAAATAAAGCTTTAACACTTTAGTGACTACTAACGATGAACATTATGACTTTTGGCTAAATAATTAAAATTTAGGTAAATGTGACTAGTAAGCCCAATGTCTTGCTAACACCTCGGTTAGAAATAAAGCAATAAATGTACCAAGTGCCACAACTGATGTGCTGTTAACAATCTGCAGTAGATTATTTTGGCCTAAATATTGCTTGCTTATTGCTTTAAGTCTAAATGTCACTTGAAATGGTATTGGCTCTATATTGTTCTCGTACTTGGGCGTTTATTCAATTTGGGCTGTGGTCAATGGTCTTTTTATCGACTCGTTTATTTTGCATTAGTGAGGCTGTGTTATGGCTAGGTTTATCTGCATTTTTTGGTTCATTATGGTTACCAGCTCGGCACAAGCGGCATGGTTTGAAGCCCAAGGGCAAGCGCCTATTCTCAATGACGATATAGCTCAAGCTCGGGAAAGTGGTGTGAAAGACGCTGTCAGACAAGCGCTATTGTATGCAGGCGCTTCTATCAAAAGCTTACAGCAACTTGATAATGGCATTTTAGCTAAGGAGCAGTTACAGCTGGCCGGAGAAGGTGAAATTAGAGGCTTGAAAGTAACGAGTGAACGTATTGAAAATGGTTTTATTTATGTTTCCGTTCAAGTAGATGTTTTAGCGAGTGATCAACCTCGCTGTCAGCAACAGCAATATGCCAAATCTTTGGCATTGGTTCGTTTTAAGCTTAGAAATAGAGAGCAAGCAATAAATGGGGGAATATTTCATATTGATAGTGAATTTACAAGCAAGCTTAATAATTTGTTAAGCCTTAATCATAGTGCCTTTGATGTGCGCCAATTCATTAATCAAAATGTTAATTTTAATCCTAATTTACTTGATGCTAGGCACCATGCGGTACGTGATCAAGTCATTGCTATCGCCAGTCGGGCTGATAGTCAGTTTGTGCTGCTGGGGAGTATCGATGATGTTTCCGTTGAGCGAGACAAGAAGCAACCATACGACTTCTTCTTTAAAGAGGCACCAAGAAATTTTTACTTAAGTACTTATTTATTTGATGGTCTATCTGGCGAACTACTTGACGTTAAACACTATCGTCAGCGCGCAATGTGGACCTATAAAGAGCAAGATATTGTTGATTTATCTTCAAAAAAATTCTGGGATGCTCCCTATGGTCAGCGTTTATTAGCCGTAATGGATGATGTGTTGATTAATACAACTGCTGCGTTGGAGTGTGTTGATACGATGGCAAAAGTTATTGCCGTTCATGATGATAAGGTACAGATTAATCTTGGCAGTAAAAATGGTTTGAAAATTGGTCAAGCTATTCAGTTGTCACATAATGGCAGTTATACGGATCAATTTGGCATTCCACGCTTTCGTCAAGAGAGTAGTGCAATTCATACTAAGGTTATAGAATTGTATCGGGATTCTGCAGTTTTGCAGGCGTTGGATTCACTGCCAGCGAGTAACATCCAACTCAATGATTTTGCGAATATTAAATAAGCTTCAAGAGCGGCGTATTGAAATAAAAAGTATATTTAATAAAAGGGTTGAGTATAATTATGCCATGCTTCCTTAGCTCAGTAGGATAGAGCGACCCCCTCCTAAGGGGTAGGCCACAGGTTCGACTCCTGTAGGAAGCGCCATATTTGTCTGAACTAATACAGCTAATACAAAGCAGGTTACGCTTTTACGCTTTTATGCCTTTACCGAGTAAACTTCCTCCTCTTGCTTGCCCTTTAGCATCGTATGTTAATGAATTAGCTGCTTTGGCCTGGTTGAGCACGCCGGCTAGATGCTGAGTAGTGCGCAAGCTCATTTCAATTAACTCACCATTAACGCTGTTTTGCTGCTGGCATGTAATAAATTGCTGCTTTATTTCATTCAATATTTGCTGCACGTCTTGAGCTGACTGATCTGTTAAAGCACTTGCTTCGGGGTGCTGTTGTATATTGAGATCCTGTTGCTCTATTTGTGCGAGTAAAGATTGTTTATCTTGTACCAACTGGTTAAGCGTATCTGAGTCGCGCTTTATTAGTGCTTGATACTCATCATCGATCACTTTTGCTAATAAGCTAGTGTTGTCAAGTTGCTGTTTTAGCAAAGCTAAAATTGAATCTGAGATTGAGTTAGGCATTAGACACCAAATGATTGACCGAATTTAGCTTCAAATTCTGTCATATTTTTAGCTAACTTGTCTGCATCAATTTTGTATTCACCGTTGAGTATCGCTTTTTTGAGGGTCTCAACACGCTCACGGTTAACCGCTGGCTCTGACGACTGCTTTTTTAAGCTGTTCAATGCTTGTGCCTGTGGCGTTAAAGAAACAGAATCTTTACTTGCAGCCGGTTTACTTGGCGCTTGCTCATTCGCACGAGTCAATTGCTCTTGCTTTTGTTGTTTTTGTTCTACATTAAGGTTGGACCTGTTACCAACGTTGTGCATATTAATAGCCATAATAACAACCTATCTAGATGTAATAATACCGGTATTAGATTTATCGGCAGCGATAGCACTAACTTTAGCAGAAATTATAATTTTACTTCCATTTCGCTTATGCCGGTCACTTTTCCTACCACAACCTTATTCGTCTGGGCGTTTCTAACACGAATGGTATCACCGAGTGAGGCACTATTTATAGCAATACCATTGGTTTTTATCTCAAGGCCACTCACTCTTGCTTTAATCACTACATTATCCCCTTTACAAATAAAACAAACATCACGCATTTTAATTGCACGACCTTTCGGGATCCTGCGTTTTGCTTTTACGCCATATAACTTGAGTGGATCGGCAACTACATTGCCTCTCAGTGTATAAAGCTCAACAAATGAGATTGTAATGTTTTGGTCTGAAAGAATGGCACCAGGTGCCAGTAACCGTTTAGCGACTACTACAGGAGTCGTTATTTTGACACGAACTTGGACATAAGTGTGCCAAGGGGCGGTATCGCAGGTAATTTTGACCACGGTGTTTTTTCTAACTTGGCCATTTACTATGACGACATCTAGCGGTGCTTCACATTGTGTCAGCGATAATCGATCATCCAATGGCGTTGCTTGGATGTCTACTTTGCCATTGGCGGGTGACTGAATTTGTGCTGCAACTTCATCTTCTGCCATCTTTTCTATCAATATATGGTAATTAGGGCTAGCAAAAGCCTGATAAATACCTAAACTGCATAATAAAATAAAAATCCGATTCAGCATTTTGCTCCTAGTATTGATATAAGGTTTGGTGTCAAAAAATCAGTATATTAGGTTTAATTTCTCAACCTAGTGCGAAAATAGGGTTTAAACTTAACTCATGCAATTTGCTCATTGCAACTAAACACAATTAAGCATGAGCGTTTGGATACACATTTGCAAACTTGCAATAGCGATGCCATTGCAAGGTAGGTGTATCGAGCAGAACGAATGCAGAAGCGATTGAATTATAAACGGAGACAGTTATGGCAGGATTACTTGATTCGGTAAACCAGCGTACCCAGCTTGTAGGACAAAACCGATTAGAACTATTACTATTTAAACTGGTGGGGCGCCAACGTTACGGTATCAACGTATTTAAGGTAAAAGAAGTACTGCAATGCCCGCCATTGACTTCCATGCCAAAACTACACCCAGTTGTTCGAGGTGTCGCTCACATTCGTGGTAAAACGATCTCAGTGATAGATCTTAGTTTGGCAACAGGTGGCCGACCAATTGAAGACTTGTCTAAGTGCTTTATTATCATTTCTGAATATAACCGTTCAGTGCAAGGTTTCTTGGTTAATTCTGTTGAACGTATTATTAATATGAACTGGGAGGCAATTATGCCGCCACCGCAGGGCGCAGGGCGCTTTAGTTACCTGACTGCGGTTACAGAGGTTGACAATGAGTTAGTAGAAATTATTGACGTAGAGAAAATTTTGGACCAAATTTCTCCAGTTAATACGGATGTCAGTGAGTCACTTAAAACACCAGATACCAGTGAAAAAATTCATGGTCGGAAAATCTTAGTTGCAGATGATTCTAGTGTGGCACGTAATCAAGTGAAAAAAGCGGTGACATCGTTAGGTGTAGAATGCTTACTGGCTAAAGATGGGCGTGAAGCTTTGGTCATGCTGAAAGAGATGGCGAAAGATGGGCCTATTACCGATCAAATAGCATTAGTTATTTCTGATATAGAAATGCCAGAAATGGATGGCTATACCCTTACGGCTGAAATTAGAGCTACACCAGCACTAAAGGGACTGCATATTATCTTGCATACTTCTTTAAGCGGCGTTTTCAATCAAGCTATGGTTAATAAAGTTGGTGCAAATAATTTTATTGCCAAGTTTAATCCTGATGAACTAGCGACTGCGGTGAAAGAAGCGGTGAACAGTTAAATATTAAAAGGGCATTAATTTGACTGCAAAAATGTTGTCTGATGAAGTATATAAACAATTTTCTGACTTTTTAGAAGTACAGTGTGGGATTGTTTTAGGGGCAAATAAACAATATTTGGTGAAGAGTAGGCTATCGCCGTTATTAAGCCAATATAAGGTCGATTCATTACCTGAGTTAATTCAGCGTTCAATGAGTTTTCGTGAACGAGACTTGCGAGCCTCTGTTATTGATGCCATGACAACAAATGAAACGCTGTGGTTTCGTGATACTTACCCATTCCAATTGTTAGTTGATAAGCTTTACCCAGACTTAAGTGCGAATAAAAGACCACTTAAAATATGGTCTGCCGCATCATCTTCAGGCCAAGAGCCGTATTCCATTGCGATGTCGACACTTGAATACCAAATGAAAAAGCCTGGCGCAATGCCGCAAGGCGTACAGATATTGGGCACGGATATATCGAGTGCGATGCTCGAGCATTGTAAAAAAGGTGAGTACGACTCTTTAGCCTTAGCTAGAGGTTTATCGCCGGAACGCAAACGACAGTTTTTTGAGGCGGTTAATGACGGCTCCGGTCGCATGAGGGTGTCAGAAAGAGTCAAAAAATTGGCTTCTTTTCGTTCGTTTAACTTACTTGATAGTTACACTCTGCTTGGTAAATTTGACATTATTTTTTGTCGTAACGTGCTGATTTATTTTTCACCTGAAGTTAAATCGAAAATTCTTAATCAATTTGCTGGAGCCCTTAATCCTGGCGGCTATTTAATGCTGGGGGCGTCTGAATCATTAACCGGTTTAACCGACAGGTTTGAAATGCAACGTTGTAATCCCGGTATTGTATATAAGCTGAAGGCTCCCGAGCCTAGGCGCTAACTCGACCAATAAAAAGCGGCAAGTTGCCGCTTTTTTTATGGCAAACTTTTTCCCTCTGCTAGACCTTGTTGTCCTTCCATACCGCTAATGACTGCTGTTTATCAGTTAAAAGTTAATAAAAACCTATATTAAAACTTGGCACATGAATTGCTTTGTATATCCCTAGTTAGGCAGGAGGATATATGGCCATTAATTTTGAAAAAGCATTAGGCATACATCAGTATACGTTAGGCATTAGATCTAAGCGCTCTGAAATGCTGGCAAGTAACATTGCCAATGCAGATACACCTAATTATAAGGCAAGAGATATTAGCTTCTCTGATGCCCTTGCTGCCGCGAAATCAGGGAGTCAGTTTTCACTTGAGAAAACGAATACTAGGCACTTCACTATGCAATCAGATTTACAGCCGGGTATTAAATTCAGACAGCCGAATCAGCCTGACACAGGCGACGGTAACACCGTAGATGTTCAGGTTGAGCGAAATCAATTTATGCAAAACTCAATGGAGTATCAAGCGAGTCTGAGTTTTCTAAACAGTAAGATCGCCTCTCTCAGAAAAGCCATTAAAGGACAATAATTATGAGCTTATTTAGAGTGTTAGATGTTTCTGCTTCGGGGATGAGCGCTCAATCTGTACGGTTGAACACCACCGCGAGTAACTTGGCGAACGCCAATAGTGTCAGTAGCAGTGTCGATAAAATCTACCGTGCTCGTAGTCCTGTTTTTGCTGCTGAATTAAGCAAGGCTCAAGGTCAGCAAAGTGCGAATGTGAAAGTAAAGGTGCTTGGTATTGTTGAAAGTGATGCGCCATTAACACGTGAATACCTACCTAATCATCCAATGGCTGACGACAACGGCTTTATCTACCGATCCAATGTGAATGTGGTGGAGGAGATGGCCAATATGATGAGTGCTTCTCGCTCATATCAGACTAATGTACAGATAGCGGATGCGGCAAAACAAATGCTATCAAAAACACTTCAACTTGGTAAAAGCCAGTAAAGGAGGCATTAAATGAGTAGCGTAAATAATGTCTCGACCAGCAACTTATATTGGGAAGAGAAAAGCATTACCGATAAGGCCGCTGAAGCGAATAAAAAAGAGCTTGATCAAGAAGACTTTTTTTCGCTCTTATCACAGCAACTTGCTTATCAAGACCCTTTTAAGCCGGTTGATAATGCGCAAATGGTGGCACAAATGGCGTCGTTTACCACAGCAGAAGGTATTGCTGATATGGGGAAGCAGTTTGAGAGCATGAACTCAATTATGAGTTCAACCCAAGCGCTACAGGCTTCCGGTTTAGTTGGACGAAATGTACTCGTTCCCACTGATGAAGGACACCTCGCCAAAAATAAAGCATTAGAAGGTGTCGCCATTTCTGGTCAGCCAATGAATAACTTGACCGTGCGCATTGAAGATGAAAAAGGTAACTTAGTTAGAGTTATTAAAATGGATGATCAACCTGCTGGCAATGTGCGCTATAGCTGGGACGGCAAGAATGAAGCCGGCGAATTAATGCCGCCTGGCAACTATAAAGTGAAAGCAAATGCCCGAGTAAATGGTGAGAGTACGGATTTACCTACTGCTAATTATGCACACGTTGAAAGTGTCAGCTTGGCTGGTGGAACTAACGGTGTGGTATTAAATTTGCAAGGGATAGGAAGTGTGATGTTGTCTGATGTTCTTGAGGTATCTCAGACGGCGGGTAACTTACCAGTGACGCCTCCCACTGTACCCTCAGAGCCTGATGATAATGCTGGGGAGAGTGTAGAGCAGGTAGCAGCAAGACTTAAAGAGCAATTGGGTGCTTAATAATGATAACTCAATTGCCATCAAAGAATGATAAAGGAGAGTAGTTATGTCTTTTAATATTGCACTTAGCGGCATTAATGCAGCGCAAAAAGACCTTGATGTTACCGCTAATAACATAGCTAACGTCAACACATTTGGTTTCAAAGAATCACGAGCAGAGTTTGCCGATGTTTACGCTACATCGATTTTTTCGAATGGTAAAACGGCTACGGGTAATGGGGTTAAAACAGCTCAAGTTGCTCAGCAGTTCCATCAAGGTAGTTTACTCACAACCCAAAACTCTCTCGATATGGCAATTGGTGGGGAAGGCTTCTTTGTAACAGCAGAAGATCCGACAACATTAACCCGCAATTTCACTCGTGCTGGCGCATTTAATTTAAACTCAGAAAACTATGTTGTTAACGCTAGTGGTCAGTTTTTACAAGCTTACCCTGTTGATTCAAACGGTAACCCATCTTCTGTGAGTATGGCGGCAACGCGGCCATTGCAAATCAGTACAAGTGTTGGTTCGCCCACCCAAACCGATCAGGTTGATATGACGTTTAATTTACCATCGGGTGGTACAGAGCATGATATTGGCGACTTTGACCCAGGTAATCCTGATACCTACACGTCATCAACTTCTGTTACAACTTATGATTCTTTAGGCGAACCTCATGTCGCCCAAACTTATTTCATCAAACGTACGCCAGATCCTGTCGGCCCGCCAGTAATCGCTGAAAACTCTTGGGATGTGGTCACTTATGTTGATAAAAAGCCCGTTGATATTGCTGGCGGTACGGCTAATGTTGCTAATGCGAGTAACCCGAATACAACTATACCAACATCGGCCCGTATGGTATTTGGAACCGATGGTGAATTAGATCCAGGAACACCAGTGTCCCCATTACCCATTACTACGGTTGCTTTGGGGTCAACTAATGGCGCAGATCCTACTCAGACCGTGACATTTAATTTTAATAATCCAACACAATTTGGTGCTGCTTTTGAAGTGTCTGCGTTGTCACAAAATGGCTCAACAGTCGGTAAATTGACAGGGATAGACATCGCAACTGATGGCTTAGTGAAGGCGACGTTTAGTAATGGCTCTACCGTATATATGGGTAAAGTTGCGATTGCAAAATTTAATAACACTCAAGGGTTAGCGCAGATTGGCGACACGTCATGGCAAGCGACGCAAAACTCAGGTGAGCCTATTGCCGGTGAGGGTAACTCGGGTACCTTTGGTAAAATCAATTCATCGAACTTAGAGCAATCTAACGTTAATTTATCGACTGAGTTAGTGGATTTGATCAGCGCACAGCGAAACTTCCAAGCTAACTCACGGGCGCTGGAAGTGAACAGTACCTTGCAGCAAACTATTCTACAGATCAGGTAACCAGGAAACCTCTCCTTGATTAGGCCACGAAAGTGGCCTTTTTTTTATCCCATTTTGCTTATTTATTATTTTTGGCATTGTGTTTGCATTAACCTAGTTAAGGCATCAGTGCCAGAGAATTGACTAAGGTAAGCAGATGGACAATTTACTGTATATCGCCATGTCAGGCGCCAAAGAAAACATGAACGGGATTGCCGTACGCGGCAACAACCTTGCAAATGTGAATACCACTGCGTTTAAATCAGACTTGGAGCAAGCTCGCTCGATGCAAGCCTTTGGTCCTGGTTTACCAACGCGAGTATTTTCTTTAACAGAAGTGACCTCACAAAACTTTGAGCCTGGCCCACTGCAAACAACAGGTAATAACTTGGACTTAGCAATCGATGGCCAAGGTTGGATTGCAGTGCAAAACCCTGCGGGTGAAGAAATGTACACCCGGAATGGTAAATTAACCATTGATGTCACAGGTGAGCTAAAAGACATGAAGGGAAATTCGGTGCTAGGCATTAATGGTACGCCAATCATCTTTCCGCTGCCGTTAGAAAAAATTGAAATTAGTCGTGATGGTATGGTGGAAATTCGCCCTGAAGGCGCACCGCCAAATGCGATGGAAGAATTGGGTATGATTAAAACGGTCAACCCAGATGTTAAAGATCTAATGCGTGGTGAAGATGGTTTTTTTCGCCGCGCAGATGGCCAACCTGAGCCTGCGGCATTGGGCGTCGAAGTGCTACAAGGTGCGCTAGAGGGCTCCAATGTTAACGCCGCCAGCGAAATGACCAGCTTAATGAACTTACAGCGTCAATTTGAGATGCAAATCAAAATGATGAAAACAGCAGAAGATATTGACCGCGCGTCAGACAGCTTACTGCGCATTATCTAATAATTTTTACTAGGAGGCTTTATGCATCCCGCTCTATGGATAAGTAAAACAGGGTTAGATTCGCAGCAAGTTAATGTTGCGACCATTTCTAATAACTTGGCAAATGCCAGTACCGTGGGCTTCAAAAAGAGCCGCGCCATATTTGAAGATTTGTTATATCAAACCATCAATCAACCAGGTGGTCGTTCGTCGCAAGACACTAAATTACCCTCTGGCTTAATGGTCGGCTCTGGTTCAAAAGTAGTGGCAACCCAAAAAAACTTTGAGCAAGGCAATATTTTAACCACTGACAATTCTCTCGATATGATGATCGATGGCCGTGGTTTTTTTGAAATATTAATGCCCGATGGCACCACTTCTTACACCCGCAATGGTCAATTCATGCTCAATGATGAAGGGACAATTGTGACACCAGGAGCGGGCTATCCGTTGCAGCCTGAGATTCAAGTGCCGCAAGATGCGCAATCCATTACCGTGTCACAAGATGGTGAAGTGTCGGTTCAAGTACCCGGTCAAGCAGAGGCACAAGTCATTGGTCAGTTAAATCTGTCGGACTTTGTTAACCCCTCTGGTCTTGAACCCATAGGTCAAAACTTGTACTTAGAAACGGGTTCAAGTGGTGCGCCACTACAAGGTATTCCGGGTAATGATGGCATTGGCTCTTTAGTGCAAGGCGCACTGGAAACATCAAACGTTAATGTTACTGAAGAGCTGGTTAATTTAATAGAAAGTCAGCGAGTTTATGAAATGAACTCAAAAGTGATTAAATCCGTTGACGAAATGCTGTCATTTGTTAGCCAGCAGTTGTAAGGAGAGCGTCATGAATTCTTCAAAATTAAAACAACTTACTATATCCATGCTTGTCTTATCGCTGGGCGCATGTACTTCACTGCCTGATGATCCGGTTAAAAATGATCCTGAGTTTGCGCCAGTGATACCAGAAGATCCTGAGACACAAGTGGTGCAAACGGGCTCTTTGTTTCAAGAAAAATACGCTAATAACCTTTATTCTGATATTAAGGCTCATCGTGTCGGCGATATCATTACTGTTTATTTGCAAGAATCAACATCAGCGAAAAAGAAAGCTAAATCTGACCTAGATAAGAGTAATAATTTTAGTCTTGACCAGATAACCATCCCAGGTGGTGTAGCTAAAATTGGCGGTAATCCGATTGAACTTGGACTGGGGCAAACCAGCGCCTTTAGCGGGCAAGGACAAGCTGACCAAAGTAACAGCTTGAACGGTAATATCTCGGTTAATGTGGTGAAAGTGCTTAGCAACGGCAACCTTGTGGTACGAGGTGAGAAGTGGATCATGCTCAATAACGGTGATGAATTTGTGCGCCTAACGGGGATTGTACGAGCGGAAGATGTCTCCAGTGATAATACGGTTTCATCAATGCGTATAGCTAATGCACGCATTCAATATGGCGGTACCGGTGATTTTGCCAACACTCAGCGTCAGGGGTGGTTAACCAAATTCTTCAACGGCCCATACTGGCCACTATAGATTAAGTGAAGGAATAGATTATGAAACGCTTACTCGCAATATTTACCTTCAGTGCACTATTGTTTAGCTTCAATAGCCAAGCGGTGAGGATAAAAGATGTTTCCTCTGTTGAAGGGGTTCGCTCTAACCAATTGGTAGGTTACGGTTTAGTGGTTGGCTTACCTGGCACAGGTGAAAAAAGCAGTGCGTTTTCAGAGCAGTCTTTTGCCACTATGCTACGTAACTTTGGCATTAATGTACCTCAGGGCGTAAAACTTAAAATAAAAAATGTTGCCCCTGTGGCGATCACTGCTGAACTACCCGCTTTCACTAAACCTGGTCAAAAAATTGACGTAACTGTGTCTGCTATAGGTGAAGCAAAAAGCTTACGTGGCGGTGAATTGTTACAAACTTTTCTAAAAGGGGTGGATGGTAACGTTTATGCCCTTGCACAAGGTAGTTTAGTGGTAGGTGGTTTAGGCGCCGAAGGGGCTGATGGCTCAAAAGTCGTTATCAATACGCCAACCGTTGGTCGTATTTCTAATGGTGCGATTGTTGAACGTGAGATCGCTTCTCCCTTTGGCAATGGTGATTATCTCACTTTCAACTTAAATAGACCTGATTTTAGCACCGCTAAACGTATGGCGGATACCATCAATCAGCTAGTTGGCCCAAATACTGCAAAGCCAATGGATGCGACGTCGGTCCGTGTTTATGCGCCAAGAGATATCTCGCAACGTGTGTCTTATCTTGCAACGTTAGAGAATTTAGACTTTGAGCCTGCGTCAGAAAGTGCCAAAGTAATAGTGAACTCACGCACTGGTACCATTGTTATTGGTAAAGATGTTCGTTTATTGCCAACAGCCATTACTCACGGTGGTATCACGGTGACTATCGCAGAAGCGCAGACTGCGTCACAGCCTAATGCATTAGCGGGTGGTGAAACAGTTGTGACAGATAACAGTACAATTAATGTCACTCAAGAAGACAGTCGTATGTTTAAGTTTGATACTGGCGTGAGTTTAGACCAGTTGGTTCGTGCGGTGAACCAAGTCGGTTTAGCACCGGGTGACTTAATGGCAATTTTAGAAGCCTTAAAGCAAGCCGGCGCGCTGCAAGGTGAGTTAATTATTATCTAGGCGGTAACATGGATAAACTAGGCGCAAGCAATATACAACCCAGCACGTATTACGATGTGCAAAGCTTAAACTCATTGCGTGAAGCCGCGCAAAAAGATGAGAAGGGTGCACTATCAGAAGTGGCCAAGCAATTTGAAGCTATGTTCACTGGGATGTTAATTAAAAGCATGCGCCAAGCAAACGAAGCGTTTGAAACCGACAGTCCATTTAATAATCGTCACACTAAGTTTTATCAGCAAATGCAAGATCAGCAGCTATCCCTGGAATTAAGCCAGTCGGGTACCATGGGCTTAGCTGAGGTGTTAACACGACAGCTTGATCCCAGTTATGGCCACACCAAGCGCGAAGAGGGTGAGCCACTCAATATGCCAGGGCGCCAAACTTTTGCCACCGTGATGAAAGATAGCACCCCTGACGCTTTCAGTGTGCCAGCGCGACGCAGTGTTTCTAATCATGGCCCATTGCCGTTATCACCGTCTTCCATTTTACCTTCTTCTCATGATGTAAAAGCGCTCGCAGCTTCAAGTCGCGCACTAGAGCAGGCGTTATCAGAGGCGGATTTACTAAAAATTGAAGCGAGTAAGGCGGCTAAATTTGATGGCCCAGAATCTTTTGTGCAGTCGTTATTACCTTTTGCCAAAAAAGCGGCGCAGGCACTTGGCGTGAGCCCAACTATTTTGGTGGCACAGGCGGCTCTTGAAACGGGGTGGGGTAAAAAGGTTATTCAAACCATGAATAATGATTCTAGCTTTAACTTGTTTAACATTAAGGCGGACCGTCGCTGGGAAGGCAAACACACGAATAAAGACACGTTAGAATACTACGATGGGGTAGCAGTGAAAGAGCGCGCTAAGTTTCGCGTTTATCAAGATTTTGAACAAAGCTTTAGCGATTATGTGCAGTTTTTACAGCAAAACCCACGCTACCAACATGCTCTTAAAACCACTGATGATCCCGAGCGTTTTATGCGTCAGCTACAAAAAGCCGGCTATGCCACCGATCCTCGCTACGCCGATAAAGTGATGAGTGTGCTAAAACGCGTCGAATCACACATTTAATACAGCGCATTATGCGGTAAAAGGTTGCCGCCGTTTCCTAGTCTACTATATTACTCGCTATATATAATTGGCATAATTAATGCATTGCTAGAACAAGTGATTGTTTTCCGTCGGTGTCCGTTTCGGGCATGGAAGAAACTGAGGTTGTTATGGCAGATCTATTACAAATTGGCACATCAGGCATTAATGCGTTTCAGCGCATGTTGGCGACCACAGGTAATAATATTTCAAATATTAATACTGAGGGTTATACCCGCCAGCGCAATATAGCCGTTTCCGATCAGTTTAATGCCGGGGTGTCAGGTATTGTTGATCGTCGTGTGTTAGACCAATTTGCTCAAAGTGAAATGCGCCGCGACACCAGTATAAATGCCTATGCTCAAGCGTTAAGTTTTGAGCTACAGCGTACCGACGCTATGATGAGCGATAAGGCGAATAACTTAGGCACCGCCTTTGATTCGACCTACCAATCTGTTCATACCGCCAATGACGATCCCACTTCCCTTGATACACGACAGCTGATGTTAGGCGAGCTTAAATCGTTGATCAGCACTTATAACATGCTAGCTAAGAATTACAGCGAGCAAGAGAAAACGGTTAATAAAGAAATTGGTACAGAAGTTTCTGAAATTAACGCCTTAATTAAAAACGTCGGTGAACTCAATAAAGAAGTAATGCAAGCCAATAACTTGCCCGGTGGTGCATCGGGCGCGTTACTCGATCATCGTGATGAGGCCATACGCTTGCTTGCTGAAAAGGTCGATATCAATGTTATTGACGGTAAAAGTGGTGCTGTGCAGGTAATGCTGCGTAACGGTGATCCGTTAGTGACGGGAATTGAATATTCACAATTTCAGGTTGTTAACGGTAACCCCGATGGCCGAAAAAGTGATTTAGAGTATTCTATTGCGGGCGTTAGTGCTGGCATTAACGGCACCAAAGCAGGTGGTAAATTGGCCGCTTTGTTTGATTTTCGCGATCAAGAAATAGGCAAAGTTAGGAATAGTATGGGGCAGTTGGCCATTGCTATCACGGATGCATTTAATACTCAAAACCGCTTAGGGATGGATTTAGATGGCAATATTGGTGGCGATATTTTTCAGCTACCTACCACAACTTCGCATAATTACGCCAGTAATTCTGATACCTCAAAAGGGATTACTAGTAGTTTTTTACCCGGCTTAGGCAGTGCCGTTACGGCTGCTGACTACGAAGTGCGGATGACTGGTGCCAATAGTTTTGAAGTTTATGCGCTAGAGAATGGACAACGCAGCCTTATCCCCGCTGGGGATATAGTAGGGGCATTGCCAGGCAGTATTGAAATTCCAAGCCACGGTCTTAAATTCGATTTTGATCCGCCGCCATATGTGGCAGGAGACAAATTTTTAGTTCAGCCTACCCGTGATGCCGCCGACTTAATTGATATCAGCATGGTGCGCCCTGAAGAGCTAGCGTTGGCGTCACCTATTCGAGTGGATGCGAGTGCTAGCAATACCAGTAAAGCTCATATTGAATTAGAAGGGGTAACGGCAACCGATACCTATGCTTTTAACGCAACGACGGGGCTAACTGCTGCTGCGCCACAGCAGGTATTGATAAATACCTCTGGCGGTAACATCGTTTATGAAATCTATGACGGCAATAGCCCCGCAAATTTACTGGGTAGTGTGACGAGTCCTCCTGGCACTGGAGAGAACCTGTTAGCGAACGCTGTGCCAGCTATTACGGATCCCGGCTATGAGATTAGCCTAACGGGGAACCCGCTTCATGGCGAGACATTCTCAATTGGATTTAACGACAACGGCTTTGCTGATAATAGTAACGGCCTAAAAATGGCAGATTTACAAAACCAAAGCCTAATGCGTAAAAATGTCGTCGCATCAGGCGACAATTTAATGACGCTACATGAAGGGTTTTCCCGTATGCAATCAAGTATTGGTGAGCGTACCGGTAATGCCATTGTTGCCGCTCAAGCCTCGGTGGCCAAACTTGATCAAAGCACTAATTGGCATGAAAGCGTGTCGGGTGTAAATCTCGATGAAGAGGCTTCTAATTTATTGAAATTCCAGCAGTCTTATAGCGCTGCAGCGCAAATTGTCAGTGCTGCTAGGGCCACCTTTGATACCTTATTGAATGCGGCGAGGTAATATTCATGCGTATCTCAACCAACCAGATTTTTCATGCTAGCACTGCCAATATGGCCAGTAGCACCAGCAATATTGTCAAGACCCAACATCAACTTACTAGTGGTGAGCGCTACCAATTGGCGTCTGAAGACCCGACTGGTTTTGCCAAAACCAACCGTTTATCGGAAGTGATTGAAGCGAATAAGCAATACATTAAAAACTCGACACTGGTTACGGGGGGCCTAAGTGTCGAAGAGTCGACACTAGATAAAATTCAAATTGCGATTGATAGGGCGCGTACACTAACTATCACAGTGAATAACGGTACTTTATCGAGCCAAGAGCGCGCTTCGATTGCAACGGAGGTTGAGGGGTTACAAAGCGAAATTTATGATTTGATGAATGCGCGCAACGCCAGTGGTGATTTTATTTTCTCCGGCAGCCAGTCGAATATGCAGGCTTTTGCTAAAAATCCTGCAACAGGGCGCTATGTATTTCAAGGAGATGGCGTCACTAATCAAATCCAAATTTCACCGAGTGTATTCGTACAACAAGGTGACTCTGGCCTAGATATTTTTGAAAAAGTGCCTGCACGCTATACCGCAACTGGTGTTCCTTCAGCGGGAACCATTAAGGTGGAAATTACTGCGCAAGAGCAATTTGATAATTATCACAAAGCAAGCTATGACTTTGCTAATCCGGCGAATAGTCAGCTGAATGTCGTCACGACCCCAGGTGCTCCAGATACCTTCGTTATTCTTGACGCTAGTAATAACCCATTGACTCCACCCATAAGCGGCAACTTTGTGCCAGGACAAGCCATTGAGTTTGCCGGTATGGCAATAACTTTAGACGGCGTTGCAGGCACGACTGCGCAGGTCGACCTCGATCCTCCTAGTAATGAAAACGTCTTGAATCATTTAGAAGATTTTAAAAATGCATTGAAAGATCCAACTGTTGATCAAGCTGATTTGCAGCCTATTTTAAAAGACGTAACGGTTGGTTTAAAGAATTCAGCTGATTCAATTTTAGGTGTTATAGGGGAGATAGGTTCTCGCATCAACACCATGAAACGTGTCGAAGCATCTAACAGCTCATTTGATATTTTAAACCAAGAAGCAAGGGCGCGCTTATCAGAAACTGATTACGCAGAAGCCTCAGCTAAACTCGCGCAACAAGAGATGGCAATGCAAGTTGCGTATTCCACTTTTAATAAAGTCACTAGTTTGTCGTTATTCGATTACGTTTGATTGTTAAAAGTGGCATACATGTTGCATTTTTATCAGTGTTGGAAATCATGGAGATAAAAAAATGGCACTATATGTAAATACCAACGTTGCGTCTCTAAACTCGCAACGAAACTTAACTAAAGCGAGTAATGAATTAGGTACTTCTTTTACTCGTTTATCTTCTGGCCTTAGGATTAACAGCGCAAAAGATGACGCAGCTGGCTTACAAATAGGCACACGTCTTCAAACGCAGGTTAACGGTTTAAATCAAGGCGCTCGAAATGCAAATGATGGTATTTCCCTCGCCCAGACTGCTGAAGGTGCATTGGATGAAACGACTAATATGCTACAGCGTATGCGTGTATTAGCTTTGCAGTCAGCCAATGGCTCTAATACAACCTCAGACCGTGCGGCTTTGAATAAAGAGTATACTGAGCTGCAAAATGAAATAAACCGTGTCGCGTCAACAACCACTTTTGGTGGTGTGACCTTACTTGATGGTACGTATACTGCCGCTTTCCAGGTTGGTCCAGATGCAAATCAAACCATTACCGTGCGTGTTAGTGTCTCGATGGATGCGACTACTTTGGGGGTTACGGCCGGTATTTCGACTGCAGCTAATGCACAAACGGCAATTGCCGATTTAAGTTCAGCGTTAGCGAATGTGAACGACCAGCGAGCTGATTTGGGTGCTAAGCAAAACCGTTTTTCATCTACTATCCGCAACTTAACAAATATCGCAGAAAATGTATCGGCGTCAAAGTCACGTATTATGGATGCCGATTTTGCTGAGGAATCAGCAGCGATGGCTCGAAATACGGTGATGCAGCAAGCTGCAAGCACTATGTTGTCACAAGCTAATCAACAACCACAAATTGCATTATCACTTCTAAATGGGTGAGGAGTGATCCTCAGCCCCATTTTTTGGGGCTTTTCCCTTTTTATCCCTTCTATATTATCTTCTATTATTTTCATTAATCACCTGCTCTCACCTTTTGATTTATTTGTAAGTTACTGTTTATTAAGTCAAAGTTCAGCATATTCAAAAATATTAAAAAAAAGATTCAAGGATTATCTTCTTACGCCGATACAGTTTATGAGCACAGAAAGTAAGGTGCAAACAAACACAAAGGGCTGTGGCAACATCAAGTTTAAGCAGCAGACCCTGGATATTAAAGCTTAATAGGAGAAATACCATGGCTCTTTATGTAAACACCAACGTTCAATCAATGAACTCACAACGTAACTTAACTAAAGCGGGTGATGAGCTAGCGACATCATTCCAGCGTCTATCTTCAGGCCTACGTATCAATAGCGCTAAAGATGATGCTGCTGGGATGCAAATTGGTTCTCGTTTACAAGCTCAAGTTAATGGTTTAAACCAAGGCGCACGTAATGCTAATGACGGTATCTCTTTAGCACAAACAGCTGAGGGGGCGTTAGATGAAACGACAAATATGCTACAACGCATGCGTGTATTGGCACTGCAATCAGCGAATGGCTCAAATACCACTGCTGACCGAGCAGCCCTAAACAAAGAATACACTGAGCTACAAAACGAAATAACTCGTGTTGCGTCAACCACAACCTTCGGTGGTGTAACGTTATTAGATGGCACCTACAGCGCAGCATTCCAAGTGGGTGCAGACCAAAGTCAAACAATTGATGTTCGAGTATCTGTTTCAATGGATGCAACAGCACTTGGTGTAAATGCAGGTATTTCAACTTCAGCATTAGCACAGACTGCGATTGCTGATCTTGACTCTGCATTATCAGCAGTAAATGATAAACGGGCTGATTTGGGTGCTAAGCAAAACCGCTTTTCATCTACTATCCGTAACTTAACTAACATCGCTGAAAACGTATCAGCGTCTAAATCTCGTATTATGGATGCTGACTTTGCAGCTGAATCAGCTTCAATGGCACGGAATACTGTTATGCAGCAAGCTGCAAGCTCTATGCTCGCACAGGCTAACCAACAGCCGCAAATTGCCCTATCATTAATAGGTTAATCAGGGCAACTAGGTAACAGATAAAGCACCTATGCTTATAGGTGCTTTAATTCGTAGGGGGTTAATATGAAAACGAGTGAGCCCAATGTAGCTTCCTTTGTGATTGATTCTTATGCTAAACAAAGTTTACCGTCGAGTAACAAGCAAAACAGTCATGACCAAGTCGCATTAGCATCTGAAGCAAGCAATAAATATCAAAGTAATGCTGATGTCGAGAGCAAAGAAATACCTAGAAATGCTAAGATAGACGCTTCGGATAATAAAAAAGTTGAAGAAGCCGTCTCTTTAGTACAACGATTCCTAGATAGCAGCAAGCGAGGAGTTAACTTTTCCATTGACGACTCAACCGATAAAACAGTGATTACCGTTACAGACAAGCAGACTAAGGAGTTAGTCAGACAACTTCCAAGTGAAGAAATGCTAAGGATTGCAGAAAAAATTAAAGAGCTCGAGCAGGAGTTAACCAATAAAGTTGGTATACTTATTGATAGTAAGGCTTAATGTGTTTTGTGATCAAGTTTGGAGGCCATAAATGGCGACACTAACGGGTATTGGATCTGGATTAGATCTTGAAAGCATCATATCTACCTTTGTTAAAGCAGAGCAAAGTACTCGGGTCGCTTCTATTAATGAACGTGAATTAGATGCGACGGAAGAATTATCCGGAGTAGGTACTCTTAAGTCATCCCTTTCTCAATTCCAAGATGTACTCAAAAAGTTATCAGATCCTGACACTTTCTTTCAGAATAAGTCTTCATATTCTTATCTCGGCAGTACAGATAGTAGTAGTAATATAATAAAGGCAACCACCGACGGCGTAGTAACTGGAGGCACCTTTGAAGTTGAGGTACTGAAACTTGCTCAAGGCTCTCGGCTTGACTCTACGCCAGGAGCTTTTTCTGCCGCAACGGATACTGTTGGTAGTGGGGTACTAACATTTGGTGCAGGTAGTAATACCTTTGATATCTCAGTTGACGCGACCGATACACTGGAAGATATTCAAAAGAAAATTAACGACTCAAGTGATAACTTCGGCGTTAAAGCAAATATAATTAACTCTGATGCAGGCCCTGTATTGACTTATACCTCTGAAGTAACAGGCCTGGCAAATCAATTATCAGTGACTAATAATAATGCCAGCTTAGCGGCTATATCAACAGGTATGGTATCGGCAAAAAACGCAACGGATGCAGAGATCAAAATTGATGGTCAGACGGTGACATCATCAACCAATACATTCTCAAATGCGATCAGTGGTATTGCATTGGAAGTCAGTAATTTGACGCAAGCAGGGGAAAAACTCACTTTGGATATAGGGGTTGACACCGACGGTGTTGAAGCCTTAATCAATGATTTCGTTGACGGCTATAATGCATTACAGAAAACACTTAATGCTTTATCCGACCCCACGAATGGGCCGCTTGCATTCGACTCAAGTATTCGCAGTTATGAATCACAGCTCCGATCAATTGTTGGCTCTCCTGTGACAGGCACATCCGGTGCCTTATCAATGCTTTATGATGCAGGTATCACGATGAATGCTGACGGTGAACTAGAAGTCTCAAGCATCATGAAAAATGGGCAGCAAAGTGGTAGGCAGCGTTTGGATAGCGCTATTTCTAATAACCTTGCTGATCTTGGCGCATTATTTGCAGGTGACGATGGTGTGGCAAAACAATTAAGTACGTTTACGGCGTCTTACTTGGAAAACGGTGGTGTCGTACAAGAGCGTGAGGCAGCTCTCAAGGATTCTCTCACTCGTGTTGCTGATGATAGGGAAAAACTGGGTCGTTATATGGAATCCTATGAGGCTACTCTGAGACAGAAATATACCGCATTGGATGTGACGATTGCTCAATATAATGCGACCAGCTCTTACATAGAAAGTGTATTGAAACCCATAGAGAAGAAATAGAGGTAGGGAGTAAACCAACATGCGGGCTAATATAAAAGCGTATCAGAATACAAATCATCAATCATCATTGCTTGCCGCTGATCCACATCGAGTCATATTAATGTTGATGCAGGGGGTGGTTGACACTCTTGCAGTTGCTAAAGGATGTATTTTGAGAAAAGATTTTGAAGGTAAATCAAAATCACTCAATAAAGCGATTGGTATAATTGCAGGGTTACAAGATGGCATTGATATGAAACAAAGCCCTGAAATAGGTGAAAACTTCTATCAGTTATATGATTACATGATTAGAAGGTTAGGCGAGGCTTCTGCTGATCAATCTGGCCAGCAAATTGATGAAGTTGTCTCTTTAATCTCACCAATTAAAGAGGCATGGGAAGGTATCTCAGAAGCGGATAAAGCAAAAGCAGAGCAAATGCGAGCGGCCCAGAATTCAACAGCATGATGCGAACAGAGCTTACTGAAAAAATTGAATATTTGACCTGCCGGGCTAGTGAATTAATTGCAGGAGAGAGTATAGAGGAATTAAATCAAGTTTTGTTGCAACGTCAAAACTTGATTGAACAACTGTGGAATAGCGCTAACCAATCTGCTACAACATCAGAAATTAAAGACTTTTTACTTTCGATTCAAGCTCGTGATGCTGAACAGTTAAGCCAACTTAGTCTGCTAAAACAAACTCTGAAACAGCAAGAGCAGGCTCGAAAGTTAGCTAATGCAAAGGTATCAAAGTACATAGCGATTAACAAACTTAGGTAACCAACCATGTCCGAAACCCCAATTGCTAATTCTACTTCAGCTAGCGCTCCTTCGATAGAAGAGACTATTGCTCGCATTCCTTACATAGCGAAAGATTATCAAAGCGTCTTTGCAAAAAACATATTGGCCTTTCATGATTATATCCCAGAAATTGCAGAGGCATTTAGCGACTATGAACCTAGCAAGTTTGAACTGGTTGCAACGGACTTTAGTGTTGATTTAGCCACTATTGGTACTGATGATTTGGTATTTGGAGGGGATGGGTTTCGTACCAGCTTAATGGACTTTGAATACTTTAAACTATCACCAAAAGCGACAAACTTTGTTGTAAAGCAATCTAATGGTGAAAATAGACAGGGGTTTATCCACTTAACTTATTTAGATCAATTAGCTGAGTTAGAAAAAGAGTCACAAAAATATCAAAGCGAAAAGGTTTTTTTTCCAGATTCTTTAGGCATGCTGATTTGTTTTGGTTTAGGTACAGGCTTTTATCTTGAGCGCTTATTTGATGCTCATGATGTGAATCGGTTATACATTTATGAACCCAATCATGATTTTTTTTATGCCTCATTACATTTAATTGATTGGGCTAATATTCTCAAACACATTGATAAACGTGGTGGATCTATTCACTTATGCTTGGGTGGAGATGAAGAAGTATTTTTTGGTGATTTAGGTAATCAATTATTTCGAAAAGGCCGTTATGATATATCGAAGAGCTTTATTTATGAGCATTATCAGGATGAAATGATAAAGCGAGCATTAGAGCTATTCCAACAAAAGTCGTATGAGTTGGCTTATGGTTTTGGTTTTTTTGATGACGCATTAATGGCCGTTGCGCATCATTATCATAATTTACAAACATCGACCGCAATTGAGAATAAGCTCCCTCTTAGCGATAATAACAATGTTCCGGTTTTTATTTGTGGTAACGGTCCATCACTTGATAAAAACATAGACTTAATAAAAGAATACCAAGGCCGTGTACTTGTTGTCAGTTGCGGAACGACTATCGATACTTTATTGCGAAATGGCATATTACCCGATTTTCATGTTGAGCAAGAACGAACAAGACCTGTTCGAGATAGGTTACTTTCAGTAGACAAGTCAATTCTTAGTAAGATTGCATTCCTCTCTATCAATACTATCAGCCCTGAAGTGTTTAAGTTGTTTGAACGTAGCATGTTTGGGTTAAAAGCAGACGAACCCTCGACCATTTTGACCCGAGAATTAGGTGATGTGGGGATGCAAATAAAGAGAGTAGCTTACTGTAATCCCACGGTGGCTAATTGCGCTTTAACTCTTATAGAAGCGTTAGGGTTTCGTGAGTTTTATTTTATTGGCACTGACCTTGGTTTCCCATCAGGACAGCACCATAGTAAAGACAGTGTTTATTATAATGAAGAAGGGGAAGATCGAGCCTTATTTGATATTAAAGGACAAGATACCATTTCGCTAGCGGGGAACTTCGGTGGAACCGTTCGTAGTAGCAGCGCTTTTGGTTATTCAGCGCAATCCTTAACTGCTTTTATTCTACGCTCGCCTCAATTACGCTGTTTTAATCTTAGCGATGGCGCGTTAATCAAAGGAGCGAAACCATTAGAGCCGCACAAGGTTGCAATAGATACCCCTATCCTTGATAAAAAAGCTTTGGTTGACAATTGCTTTGACTATTACAGCTTGGATTGTCAATCCGTCAGTGATCTGTTTTTACATAAATTGGAGGCCCTTGATTTTAACCTGTTCATCGACCAGTTGATCGCCATTACACATGAGCCTGTGAGCGATCGATTTTCGGCAATTCAAAACCTTTATAAGCAGTACGCATTTCTTGAAGGAGGAGGGGATGATGAAAGCTTATATCTACGGGATATGATTCGAGGCAGTATCTTATATACCCATACCATTTTGAGCCGTATGCTACAGAGCACTGAAGATACTGCGCTTGCTTTAGAGTATCACGAAAAAGGTTTGCTTGTTGTACGTGAATACTTAAGCGCAATGAAACACAAATACGCACACTCATTATTAATTCCAGATGACACCATTATGGCCAAAGAATGGGAAAGCCAAACAATCTTTAATGCAGGCGAAGAATAATGCATAAACATATTTTGGTTGTGGGTGCGGGCGTTGTTGGCTTGACTGCTGCTTATTCTTTAGTAAAAGAAGGTCATAAGGTTACTCTGTTAGATAGTGATAAAGCGCCAGGAGGTTTACTAAAAAGTACAGAGACACCTTTTGGCTATTTTGATTACGGTACGCACGTAGCATCAACTACGGGTATCCAAGGTTTAGACAGTTTCTTGTTTGAAGATCTTGATATTGAAATGCATTCCTTTGACGTCGGGATCGCGAGTAGTTTTTATCAAAAAATGAGTGAAGTGAGTCCCTTCATCAATTTAAACAATGTGAAAGATATTGACTCCGGTGAGATAGCTAACTCAATTCTAGCGATCAAAGATACTAACGAAGCAGAAAACTTAGCCCAAAAATACCGTCAGCATTTTGGTGACCGTATTTATAGTAAAGTTTTTTCTGGTGTTGTTGGAAAATATTTTGGCGTTAATGCTGAACTATTGAGTGCCAGTTGCTATCCGTTTTTTGATCTCAACAGAGCCATTGCATTTGATGCAACGACAACTGAATACTTAAAACAGTTACCTATATACAACGAGCGGCTTGGTTTTCACGGTGCAAGTAAAGGGGTAAAGAAATACTACCCCGTCGATGGTGGAATTGGTGCTTGGTATCATTCATTATTGAAAAAAACAATTGCCGCAGGCGTAAATTTGATTTCCGGTTGTGAACTACGAGACATTGTTTCCAGTAATGGTAGCATAACGAAAGTTGTTACATCCCATGGTGCATTTGAAGTTGACGTATTATTTTGGGCAGTTCCTAGCCCAATATTATCGCGTTTTCTCGATGTTCCCACATCAGTCAGTAAGCCAGAATACCGTCCGACAGCGTTGTATCATTTTGCATTTGATAAGCCGATTAAGACTGACTCTTACTATATAAATGTGCCAGACCCAAGTTTGATCGCAGGGCGGTTAACCATCTACCAAAATTTAAATCCTAATATCGCAAGTTCATACAATTTAACGGTTGAAGCTTTGAATGATAAGGAGTTTGATTTCGAAGCTGCAACGGTCGATGTACTTCAAGAGTTACAGATTATGGGGCTAATAACTGCGCAACACCAGTGTCTCTATCAAGCTTGTGAGCGAATCAAACAAGGCTTCCCAGTTATTACGGCTAAAATTGAGGCAGAAGTACAGTCATTTAACAATATGCTTTTAAATAATTTTCAGAACCTAACTTTGCTAGGTCGCGGTAATTGTAAAGGCTTTTTTATGTCCACCTTGTTACAGCAAGCCTTTACCAGTTCTAAAGAGGCCAGTGAACGATGAATACCTATTTTCAAGCCTATGGCGAACGTGCTTTTTCACTTAATAACCATACTCAGATTGCAGGACGCTATGCGATACAAAGAGACGCAGAAAAGAATATTGTCAAAGATGTTATTGATAAAGTAGATTTGAAAAGTACTGATAAGCTTCTTGAAATCGGTTGTGGTACGGGTAATTTACTGATCCCTATGTCATTTTTGGTTTCACACTGCGTCGGTATCGATCACCCAAACTGTTTGAATAAATTCACTCAACGAACCTCCGTTGATAATATAACGTTATTCGGAGGCGACTTTTTTACGCTTCCGAATACTGACCTCGGTATGTTCGACAAAATTATTATTTACAGCGTTTTACATTGCTTACCAAATGAACAGTCGGTCATTGATTTTGTTGATAAAGCCCTCGCCATACTCGCCCCTGGTGGGCTGATGCTGATTGGCGATATTCCTAATCAGGATACCAAGCAACGTTTTCTCAATAGTAAAGAAGGGCAAGCCTTCTCTGTTGATTGGGCAAAAAAAATGGCCGATTCAACTGTCTCGGAAGTGCCATTTGAAACTGGAATCAAAAGTACGGAATTTAATGATGAAAAGCTTTTTAGCCTAGTTAGAAGGATCCGAAACCAAGGCGCTCAAGCCTATATTATGCCGCAACCAAGCAACCTTCCTTTTGGCTATACCCGTGAAGATGTAGTTATAAGGAAATTTGCTTAATGGTTCGATTGTGGCGTGATCAACCAACGCCTATTCAAACTAACAATAACTTGCCGACTGACTGTATTTTTGCCAGTGGCCGTCAAGCATTGCAACAAGGTATGCTGGCATTAGGTTTGGGGCGAGTAAACCGAGTCGCTTATCCCGAATACAGCTCTGCTTGCGTTGTGTCTTGTATCGCTCGAGTAGCAAGTCCTATTCCGCTTCAAGAAGTCATTAAATTTGATATTGATATCGATGCCTTATTGGTTTATGAACAATGGGGATGGCCATATTCAGAACATATTATCAGCCAGCTAATCACTGAAGCTGGGTGTGCGGTGATATTAGACTGTGTTGACTCGCCTGATGCAGTGCAGCGCTACCAATCATTACTTACCAAGCCTGAAAATAGCCAAGTTCAACTTATTATCAGTTTGTCTAAGTGCCTTGGCTTCGAGCAAGGGGGCCTATTATATGCAAATAATAGCTGGCAGATGGTAGCGGAAGTCAGAGCGCCAAAAATTCAGTACAGCCATGATAAAGCTAAGTGCACCGATATCAATAAAACTTACGTAAATAGTGCTCCGCAAAAGGAGACCCTAGCTGATGCAGATCTAGAAGCCATGCTTGTCGTAGAAACCGCGGCGCGCCAGTCAGCGTTACAACATTTGTCAAATTTAGGCTTAACCAGCGATTGGCCCAACTGGATGAACGATATAATTAAACAGTGTCGTGGAGCCCCTGGTATCGCACCGTTATTCTCAAATTTACCTTGTGAGACACTGCTGACTTTGCAACACGAGCTGTCTAGTCTAGGAATAGAAACAGCTATATATAATTTTAATTTTTCAGGCCACCCTTTAAAGTTGGCCTATCGACCTTGTCTCGCTTTCCCCATTCACAGCCAGCTAAAATGGAGCACGCAGCTAGAGGAGTTATTACTGAGTTTCAAATAGTGGTCGTATTTCATATTCTAAAATATCGCACAAAAATAAGGTATCTCTTCTACTTTGGGCGGCAAACAGCGGCGGTAATATTTGATTCAGGTATGCTGCTTTATCGGCTGCAAGTTTTGGTAAATTGGCCTCTAATGCATCAATTAACTGAGTGTAAAAATGATTGCCTTTTGCTTCTTGTGCTAAACGAAAGGATTGGCACGTTCTGTCAATCAAATTTAGCAGTTGTGTTGAACTTCGTTCCATAACCTTGCTCCGTCTATCTTTGCCCCTAGACTACTGGCGCTGTAAAAATTCACTTCTGGGTGTAATTCTATAAAATCCTCGAGATCTCTTAAATAACCCCGCAAGTTAGGCAGCGTACTTATTTTATTACCACGCCAACTCATCACGCTATGTCCAACAGTGCTATTGACCGCGGGAACGTCAAAGTTAGATGGCCAAAAGGCATGGGTTTTATTGCTAGGATAGCCAAAATCAGCACCAAATAGGATCACCTCTGCCGCCGACATTTTTACCGCTAAATCGATAGCTGGGTGGATGACGCTACCTCCACTGAATAATCGTAGGCGTGGACATTTTTGGTTTACATCATCATATAACGAACTAGTTGAATAGGCTTGATAGCGTGGGCCTAGCCATTGCGATAGTGTGTCTGGTGACATTCTAGGAAAGTATACCAAACTGACTTCTGTATATTCCTTAAAGTCTATCCCTCTAAAACAAATTTCTGGATGAGGATCAATGCTAATAACGATGTTCGGAATGATCCCTTCTTGCTTAAGAGCTCGTAGTGCAGCATCAACGCAGATTATAATATCTCCGGTTTGATGGTTTTTAATCAGTTGGTAAGTTTGCTCCAAGCTGGGACCCGCAGCAATAATAAGTGCACGTTTGAATGTGTTATTAAGCAACTCTTCAGCATCTCTATCATGTTTTAACACGGCTTGAGTCGTGATAATGTGCTGTTGAGCATGCTGGTTATTGGTATGTTGTGATTCTATATGGGCACTATCTCGATCTAGGATAAGTTTATCTCTTAGTCTAGCACAATCATCATCGGCTAAGATCAGCTCGGCTGGCATCACAAGATAAGGGCGTGATATGCCGTTGCTACCGCCGGCGTAAACCAACTCAACGCGAGGATCATCGAGCCACCCTAACGACCCTAAATCACTCAATGTCAGTTTAAAAACTGAGAGATTTAATATGTGCACCTTGACCAACTTAAGCTGCTTATTGGTTAAAACCGCATTAATTGTATCGCCCAAGGCTACGCCATATATGTTTAATTTTGAACAATTTGTGGGTACTGAGTTAGCTTGTAGTTGTGCTTCTGATTCGCGTTGATAACAACTAGTTAGTTGAATATCATCAATAACATAAGTGGGCTCTGGCTCATGAATGACGACAGGAGTGATTGTTGGGGAGCTTAAAATAGGTTGATATAACTCTGGCCAACGCTTGGCAATAATGGCAAGAGAGTTGGATAGTTTATTCATCATAGATACTCGTTGATAGCGCTAAAGTAAATGTATGCTTAAGGCCATATGAATTAGCAAAGCTGGACTTAAATTGACCAATGCTGCACTCTTTAGCTGTGGGTGGTGGGGTTTCTCCGACAAAAAAGCGCTGTCCTAAAAGGTAACTTCTGATACCCCGTTGTTGTAAGTAGTCGATGGCTAGTTGTTGGGCGCCATGGGCAATGGGTAAGTGAAATAAACTTCTGTCATAAGCCCCAAACGCATAAGTTGCAAAATCATGCGAATATATAAACTGAGCTGCTCCGATCAATTGTTCTTTTTCACTAAAAGCAAATACAGCAAAAGAGACTCCTTGATTGATGAGTTGACGTTGGCTCTCCCAGCTTTCTGGAGATCGGGTGACTTTCCCCGCAACTTTGTAGTGCAGCGCGCAGAACATATCTCGCTGTTCAATACTCATGTTGTTAATGTGCTCAAAGCGCCAGAGCTTTAATGACCGCTTAATATCTGCCGTAGCCCCTTTGCTGAGGTGCTTTTTGTATTCATTTGGCGCCATAGTTAGGTCGACAATGTTTTCATAGTGGCTTGATATCGTTGCGCCATGGCTCATCCAGGCCAGCTCCCAATGTGGAGTTGCGGTAAAATTAGAAAAGTTGACAGTTTGTAGCTTTTGAATGTGATTAAATTCAGCCACTTTCGTTGCCCAATACAAACATAGTTTGGCAATTTTCTTGCTATTTTTGATGGATACCTCAGGGGATAAAAAATGAGGGGGAAGGATAGGCCCTGAGTTCGAAAGCAATTTCATACCATGCTCTGTGGTGATCAGGTTGATTGGCCAAATCGCGATGGCTGTATTTGCTTGATAAATAACATAGGTAAAGGAGTATGCGACCTTGGCATAAGACAAATTATACTGATGGTAGTAATCTATTACGGGCCACAGATAGTCGACAGGCAAGCCTTGTTTGTTGTGTATTAATGATTGCCATTGCTCGGCTGATGCCCGCTTAACAGATAAACTTGATTGTGGGAGCAAAACGTTTTGCCAAAGCTGTTCAAGTTGTTCGAGAATTTGGTTACTCATCTGTCTATTGTACTTTTTGCAGTAAAGTGATTGAAATTAAGTGGAGTCCCCTTAGCAATGGAGTGCTTAGCGCTTGAGCCGATTAATTCAGGGTAGTACTTTGGTGCTAGGCCGTGGCCGGGTCTTATTCTTTTGATGTTATCTTCGGTAAATTTTTCTCCTGCAGCGATGTCTTTTACGGCGTAAATAGAGCGGCGGAACTGCAGATTTTGTTGCTCGGCGGGTTTTCGTTCGTAATTTACTTTTCCCTTTGCCAAATGTACTTGTTTGATTAAGCTACATAGCTCCGCTAATTCATTTGGTTCTAGTGAGAAGTCGGCATCTGGGCCTCCTTCACTTCTGCAAAAGGTAAAATGTTTTTCGATGATTGCGGCATTAAGGGCGCTAGCGGCCAATGCTGCGCCATGACTTAAACTATGGTCACTTAAGCCGGAATGACACTGAAAGCGATGTTGTAAGTCAGTCAATGTTGTAACATTTGATTGCTCGACAGGAGTAGGGTAACCACTGACACAATGTAATAAGCAATAATTTTGATGCTTGATTGCGGTTAGAAACTGTTGTAGCTCTGTGATCTCATCTAATGTAGCTAAACCTGTTGAGATAATCATCGGTTTATTCGTTTTGGCCACGTATTCAATCAGCGGGAAATCTAATGATTCAAACGAAGCAATCTTGTATGCAGGTGCCTGTAATGACTCCAGTAAATCAACGGCCGTCTCATCAAATGGAGAGCTAAACAAGGTTATGCCTACTTGTTTTGCTTTCGCAAATAGCGCGGAATGCCAAGCCCAAGGGGTATGCGCTTGCTGGTAGAGCTCATAGAGGGAATAACCATCCCATAAGCCACCCTTAATTTTAAATTCGGCTTGATTGGCATCTATGGTCATTGTATCAGCGGTATAAGTTTGGATTTTCACGGCATCGGCACCGACCTGTTTAGCCAGTTCAATTAGCCGAAACGCGTTGTTAATGTCGCCATTATGATTAGCTGAAATTTCTGCAATCATATAAGGCAATAAACCATTGGCGATAGCTCGGCCATTAATTTTCATCGGGCTAGGCATTTAGCTTGTCTCCAGTATAGCGGTATTGGTCTAATGAAATAGGGTAAAAACCAGCCTGTAAAAATAGTTTTATTGAGGCTTTATTCAAGGGGGATATTTCGGCGGTCATTACAACGGGATGTTTGCATTGCAATTCAGCGAGTGCTCGACTGGCAATGCCGATGCCGTGAAAAGCCTGCGCAATCAAAATAGAGACTTCCCAGTCTTTGGTTTGCGGCGTTAATCGGATCAATCCACAAGGCAAACCATTCCATTGGATAATGTAGTTATGATCATCGTTGTGCATCATTTTTTGAAACCAGCGTTGATGCTCTGGCCATGTTGGGGGCGTTGGCGTACGAGCAAATTGACGAATATTCGGCGCTTGCTGCCATTGAAAAATTTGGGCTTCATCGCTAGCAAGAAAAGGTCGCAATTTTACCTCTAATGGGCTGCTCTTAAACAATGTGGTGACTAGGCGTTGGCAGCCTTGACCGCTGATCATATTAAAACCAGCCTGACTCATGGCCTTTGCTATGTCAGGTTGGCTCGTCAGCGTTAATTGTTGAGCTAACTGCTGTGGTGAGATATCAGCGTCAACCAGTTGGCATAAACCTGCCTTATGCATCGACTGACTGATAAATACTTGATTATCAGCGCTCACAAAAGACAAACAGGGCAGTCCCAGACATGCGCGCTCCCAGCTACTGGTTCCGCATGCACCGATTGCGAAGTCGGCATTCAGCATTAAGCTTGCCATATTGGTGGCATCTTTAATTAAGATGATGTTGCGATTATGTTGCTGCGCAATGGCCAATTCTACATGATTTAAATAGGGCGCAGACTTTGAGAGAACAATCGTAACTTTGGGATAGATCTCTGCAGATAAATAGGCCAAACCGTCGATCACTAATTGTGTGAGGTTTAGTGGATCGGTTGCGCCAATGGAAACGAGCAGCTCACGATGAGCAAAGTGTCGCCTTTTTGCCTCTGCTGCAGCACGCTGTTCAATGAAGGCTGCATTTAGTAAAGTGTAATCAACGCCGAGCGCCAGTTTACACTCAGCTGGTAGGTGTTTGTAATCCGTATCTTGACGGCCTAGGCTTTGATCTAATAAGAGATCGGCATAAGGTGCTGGGCGGCAAAGGTCGTCGATAACCATCAATTTTGTGCGTGCTAGGCCACCACCTTGCTTAATCGTGTGTTGCCACTCAGAGTTGAGGTGATAGTGATCCACTATGAGCCAGCTGGGTGTTAGCGTTGTGAGGATCTCAAGAGTGGCTTGAGCATCTCCCGTTTCATCTGAGTTAGATTGAGCGGTTAGGTAATACAATCGATAGCCTTGAGACTCAATTTTGTCGGGTTGAAATCCAGACATTTCTCTACAGATGAAAATGCACTCAACACCGCACTGAGCAAGGCTGTTTGCCAAAGTTAAACAACGCATTAAATGGCCAAAACCCAGTTGGCTACTGGCATCGACTCGAAACACAACTTTCATTAACGCACCTTAAAGACAGGCTCTATAACCGCCCCTTTCAATATTGTTCTAAGCGTGCCTTGTTGCCAGTGATGTTCGATAAAAGGCACTATTTCCTGGTATGCACTGATTAATCGCGTGATATCGTGCTGTTGATGAGCGTAGCTAATATTGTGCGTGCCGAGAGTGAGCATACCGCGCTGATACATTTCTTGCAAAAAGACGCTTTTAATTAATTGTTCGCTATCATGACTGAGGCTTAAAATGCTCCAGCTTGGATGCCCGACTAGCTTAAAGAGTTCACTTTTAGCAAGCAGCGACGCGAGGCCCTGTTGCAGGCTTGTTCCCAACTGATTGATGTGCTCTGGCACTTGGCAACGGATCATCTTCTCGATACTGGCTTTTGCTGCAGCCAGAGATAACGCTTCACCACCGAATGTACCGGAGAAGAAAATATCTTCCATTAACATCATAATTTCTTTTTTACCAACAATCGCTGAAAGTGGGTAACCATTAGCCATGCCTTTTCCAAAGGTGGCTAGATCGGGCGTCACGCCGAACAAATGTTGCGCACCTTTTAAATCAAAACGAAAGCCAGTGATGATTTCATCGAAAATCAGTAAGCATTGATGTTGCTCACATAGTGCCTTAACGCCCGCTAAATAACCCGGCTCAGGTTCAACTACATTCATTGGCTCCATGATCACGGCTGCAAATTCATGCTGGCTTAATAGTGTGTTAAGTGCACTAAGATCGTTAAACGGAAAAGGATGAGTAAGGGCTTGAGTTGATTTTGGTACGCCTAAATTTCGACTGGTAGCCCCTATATACCAATCTTGCCAGCCATGATAACCACATACGGCAATATGTTCTTTATTGGTAAAAGCACGTGCTAAGCGAATGGCGGCGGCGGTGACATCGCTGCCATTTTTACCGAATCGAACCATTTCAGCACAAGGGATCAAGTCGACGAGTAACTGAGCAACTTCGAATTCAAGTCTATGGGGCAGGGAGAAACTAACCCCTTTACTAATTTGTGCAATCACGGCACGGTCGACGTCGGGATCTTGATAACCTAAGCTGACACATAATAAACCGTTGATAAAATCAGTATATTGATTGTTATCGATATCCCATACTTGGCAGCCTTCGCCTCGCTCTAAAAATAATGGCGCTACGCCATAAGGTAAGCTCAATCGGCTTTTACTAAATGTCTGAGATGCAAGAGGGATTAACGTCTTAGCTTGTTGATAAAAGTCACTGCTGGTTTGATATCTCGGATCTATTTGTGACATACAGAAATCGCCTCATTGCGTTGATAGTGAGCGTTAATACCGCTTTGTTTAGGGTGTGCGTTTAACCAATCAATTATTTCTTGGTAAGTAAAATCTTTACCTTGTTCTGACATGCTTTGGTATATCTGCGACACTAACTCAAAATCATCTTGATTATCGACCGTTACTCGGAAATGGGATGTATCAGGTGAGGTGGTCAGGTTTGCTTGCACAAATGCATCCGGCGACTTCGCCAAATATAAGGTAACATGTTCACGCATTTTTTGCTCTTGAGCTTGATAATAGGCTTGTTGCAAGGCGTCAAATGTTATTACTTCTACGTCAAAGCCGTCGGCGAAAGTAGCTGGGTGGCAATTAGAGCTATAGTCTGCTTTCTGATTGATATGTAGTGCTATTGTGTTATCAATAATTTTTGCGTCACTCAGTGGGCAATCTCCGGTCAATCTAACAATATGTGTTGCTTTGTAGTGACAGGCACAGTGATAAAATCGAGCTAAAACATCGTTCAGGCTACCTTGGAAAACTTCAACCTGATATTCTTGCGCAAAGGCTACCAAAGCAGAATCATCTATTTGGTCGCTAGTTGCTATTACCAGTTTATCGATTTTTTTACTTGCTCTTATACGTCGTATTTGATGAGCGAGCATCGGTTCGCCTAAAATCTGTTTTAGTACTTTTTTAGGTAGTCGTTGCGACGACATTCTAGCTTGTAAAATGGCTAAGATCATATCGAGTGCATCTCGCTGTAGTCGGTTTCATTCACGCTCTTTGTTTATTTGTCGGCCAGTTGGACGGAATAATGAGTTTAATATCTGTGTTGGCTAATTCTGCAAAGTTGATTACTTCTTGTCCCTGACTTTTTTTATAAGCCATGACAATCTCATTTAATTGCGCCACTGATTGACAACCAAGCACAAATCGTTCCACAAGAGGCTGAGAGTGACAAAAACTGAGCGCTAACTGCAACAGAGTAAGCTGATGTTGCTTGGCGAGTTTTTGGTAGGCTAGACGTTGAGCTTGCCAAGGTGAAAAATAGCTTGGCCATTGTGATTGACAGAGTAAGCCCTGCAGGAGTATCGAACGTGCGTGGATCCTTACCCCCTGCTCATTGAGTTGCTTGAGCATGCCCGACGACGCAAACCGCTGATCAAATACATTCAATGGTAATTGTACTAAATCAATTTTGTATCGTTCGGTAATGGTTTTAGTTTGTATGGGGTCGTAAACTGAAACCCCCCAATGAGATATTTTGCCTTCGGCTTTTAATGCTGCAAGCGTACTGGCAATAACAGAGCCTTCTTTACTCAATAATACTTCAGGGCGATGAAGCATTAAGCCGCTAACTTGGCTTTGGTTTAGAAGGGATAAACTGTTGTTGAAGCTTTTAACTAGTTCTGTCTTTGTTGTGACATGGCCTAGTTTAGTGACAATATTGAACTCACTATTAAACGGCTTTAAAAGTGAGCCTAATACCTGTTCACTATTTCCATACATGGCCGCTGTATCTAAAGTATCGATGCCTACTTGTGTAGCATAACAAAGTATTCGCCTCGCTTCTTCTAGAGGGACTTGTCCCGATGAATTTGTGACACCATAATCTAAGCCAAATTGAACACAGCCAAGTGCTAGCTTCATAAACAGGCCAGAAGTTGCTCGATAACAAAATCCTGTTCCACCTTTGTCAGGCTCGGATGCAATGGAAGTGAAATGGCTTCTTTATAGTATTGCTCAGATACTGGGTAATCTCCTTCATTAAAGCCAAGGTGCTGATAATAAGGCTGCAAATGTACAGGAATATAATGTAGATTCACGCCGATGTTATTTTTACGTAACGCGTTAAAGACGCGGCGTTTAGCATTTAAGTCTAACCCCCTTAATCGCACCACATATAAATGATATGCACTGTATCCATCTAGGTTTTGTTTTAATGGTGTAATTTGAGTGTTTGCGAATGCTTTATTATATCTTTTTGCTAATTGATGCCGTTGTTCAACCCACGAGTCTATGTCAGCAAGTTGGCGTAAACCTAAGGCGGCATGGATATCTGTCATGCGGTAGTTAAAACCAAGCTCGATTTGTTGATAATACCAATCACCGTGACTTTCACTTTGCATCTCATTGGGATCTCGTGTGATACCATGGCTACGTAATAGATGCATTTTTTTGGCTACATTAGCTTGATTGGTCAGTGCCATGCCTCCTTCACCACTAGTGATGATTTTGACCGGATGAAAGCTAAACACACAAATATCACTGTACTCACAGCTGCCTATTTTGTTATCGAGATAATTGCCACCTATGGCATGAGAAGCATCCTCGATAATTTTAAAACCGTATTTTTTTGATAATGCTGAGATAGCCTTCATATCACAGCTTTGCCCTGCGAAATGAACGGGGATAACCACCTTAGGTAATTGGTTGTTAGTGGCTGCAGATTCAAGTTTAGCGGTTAGGGCATCAATGCTTAAATTGCCTGTGGTGAGCTCAATATCGATAAAATCAACTTTGGCACCACAATATAATGCGCTATTACTGGATGCTACGAAGGTATTGACACTAGTCCAAACTATATCACCTGCATTGACATCGAGTGCTAAACAGGCAAGGTGCAAAGCCGAAGTTGCGCTATTACATGCAACCGCGTATTGCGCGTTGCAATATTGCGTAACAGCCCGTTCAAAAGCAGGGACTTGTGGACCTTGCGTTAAATATTCTGATTGCAGTACATCAACAACGGCATTGATGTCAGCTTGTGAAATGGTTTGTTTACCGTAAGGGATATAGTCAGACATTAACGGTTGTATTCCAAAATTTCATCAGCAGTGAGAAAGTGTGGATTATTCCTTGAGTTGTATTCAAATCCGGCAGCTACCTCACTCCCTTTGTCTCCCAATGCATTGATAGTGAAATCATTTGTGCGTGAACTAAAATTAATGCTGGGCGCAATGACATAATAATCTTTAAATTCAAAGGTGTGGTACGAATCGTCAGCTGGGCACATAATTTCATGAAGTTTTTCACCAGGACGTATGCCAACAATTTTTTGCGGCAGGTCTGGCGCCATCGCTCGAGCGAGTTCGGTGATTTTAACTGATGGGATCTTAGGCACAAAAATTTCACCGCCAAGCATGCGTTCAAAGCTTTTTAGCACTAAATCGACCCCTTGGGGCAAGGTAATCCAAAAACGGGTCATGTCTTCATGAGTGATGGGAAGCTCTGTGGCTCCATCATCTATTAACTTTTGAAAAAAGGGCACTACCGAACCTCGCGAACAAACCACATTGCCATAGCGCACGACTGAAAAAACGGTTTTATGGCCACCCGCCATATTATTGGCGGCAACAAATAGCTTATCCGAGGCAAGTTTCGTTGCCCCGTAAAGGTTAACTGGGTTTGCCGCTTTATCGGTTGAAAGGGCGATCACTTTACAGACTTCATTATCTAAGGCGGCGTTTATGACATTTTCAGCCCCATTGATATTGGTTTTAATGCACTCCATTGGGTTGTATTCAGCAGCAGGAACTTGCTTTAAAGCCGCTGCGTGAATAACGTAATTAACCCCTTTCATCGCGCGTCTTAGTCGCTCGCCATCTCGTACATCACCGATGAAGTAACGCATACATGGCTGACTGAAGTCTTGCTGCATTTCAAATTGTTTAAGTTCATCTCTTGAATAGACGATGATTTTTTTAGGCTGATACTTGGCTAAAAGTATTTCAATGCATTTTTTACCAAAAGAACCTGTACCACCTGTAATTAAAATGTTTTTGTTATTAAACATACTATTGCATCGCTTATTTTAGAGGGTGCCTATACACACCAGTAGAACAACTCAATTTGTCTTATTTTGCATTATTTATACCAACAGTGTCAGTATAGGTACTCAGTTTATTGATGATAAAGGGTTCGTTCGACCAATTAAGCGTCAATTATCTAATCAACGTCAAATTTGTGACTAATGTTCGGTTCTGAACTTGTAGTCTGATTCAGATCCTCTAGAATGGGTGCGTCAATAAACCGCCTTTAGTCAATTTTCCAGCGGTTTGAGTTTATGAGGATATCCAATGGCCGCACCTTTATCTGTGTTGATTATCGACAGTAACGAAGAGAACCAACGGTTACTGCAAACGATTTTATCCTTTATTGGGGAGGAGTCTGAGCATTTAGCCGATTTGGATCAAGTTGAAATCATTACTCGATATAAAGGCGTCCTTTTGGGTGAGATACCGCCGTCAAAAGCTCTTGAAATTGTCCAGCAGCATCCACAGTTACCCTTTGTTGGGGTGTGCGAAAGCCTTGATTTAGATGCAGCAAATTATTTAGGTCGGTTAAGTCAGCCATTTAGTTACGATCAACTGACGCGCTTGCTGCATCAGTGCCAGTCTTATTTGAGTCAAATCGGTGAGCTTAAAGATCAAAGCCAAAACTCGTATTTATTAAAAATGCTGGTGGGCAAGGGCGATGCCATTCAAGAGGTGCGCCATTTAATTGAGCAGGTAGCGGGCACTGCGGCCAGTGTGTTGATTTTAGGTGAGTCAGGTACCGGTAAAGAGGTGGTTGCTCGCGCGGTCCATGAAATGTCAGATCGTAAAAATGGCCCTTTTGTACCGGTTAACTGTGGCGCTATCCCACCAGACCTGCTGGAAAGTGAGTTGTTTGGCCATGAAAAAGGCGCATTTACTGGCGCTTTTGCGGCGCGCAAGGGGCGCTTTGAATTAGCTGAAGGCGGCACCTTATTTCTGGATGAAATTGGTGACATGCCAATGCCGATGCAAGTGAAGCTGCTGCGAGTATTACAAGAGCGTACCTTTGAACGTGTTGGCGGCGCTAAATCGTTACATGCTAATGTGCGAGTCATCGCGGCGACGCATCAAGGCCTTGAAGACATGATTGCACAAGGGCGATTCCGTGAAGATTTATTCTATCGCCTTAATGTGTTCCCGATTGAAACACCTGCTTTACGTGAGCGTGAAGATGATGTGCCTTTATTGCTACAAGAGTTATTGGCCCGCCATGAAACCATGCACAACGCCACACTGCGTTTTACGCAACGCGCCATTGAATCTTTAATGCTACATTCTTGGCCGGGTAATGTACGTGAGTTATCAAATTTGGTTGAGCGCTTGTTGATACTGCACCCGAACAAGATTGTGGATGTGGCAGAGCTGCCCGCTAAATATCGCCACCTGGAAACCGAAGATGCAACCATGGAGTTGCCCAGTGCATTCGCTGAGCGTGAAGCTTTGCTAAGTATTTTTAACGATGACTACGGTAACGAAAAGCAGGCGAACACGAAAACAGCACAAGAGCCAACCGAAGATGAGTTTGATTTGCTGAGCGAAGGGTTTCAAAGTAGTGCTGCCTCGGCGTTGCCTGAAGAAGGTGTCAATTTGAAAGATATGTTGGCAGAGTTTGAAGTGGATATGATCCGCCAAGCGCTTGACCAGCAAGGAGGCGTGGTTGCTCGCGCCGCTGAGCAATTAGGTATGCGACGTACCACCTTAGTTGAAAAAATGAAGAAATACAGCCTTTCTTCAAAAGAGTAACAGTTGTTTTACGGCTTCATTTATTGTCTATCTGACTAAAATATAACAGTTTAAAATTCTGGCACGAAACTAGCATTATCAAGCTATAAGTTTATAAGCGCCAGGGTTTTGACTGTGATAGAAACGACATTAGCGAAAGAAGAATTTGCCGGTGAGCTTGCCATGTTAAGGGCACAACATTGCTCCTTGGCTAACGTATTCGATTTACTGCCCTCTGGCGTGATCTTGCTCGACAATAATGGTCTGGTGACTCAAGCTAATCCAGTTGCCATTGACTTGTTAGGTGACCCTCTGGTTGGTGAGTTTTGGTTTAATATCATTCGCCGTGCTTTTGCGCCTCAAGCTGATGATGGCCATGAAGTATCTTTGGTCAATGGACGTAAAATTCAACTGTCTATTTCTCCTCTCGAAGGTTTTTCTGGGCAGTTGATTTCCTTAACCGACCTTACTCAAACCCGTGAACTGCAAGATAAAATGGCGCAGATGAAGCGCTTATCAGCCCTTGGTAATATGGTGGCCTCGTTAGCGCACCAAATCCGCACCCCGTTATCAGCGGCCATGTTGTATGCCGCTAACTTAGGCAGTACCAGCTTGCCTGAAACGTCTCGTGTCAATTTTCAGAAAAAGCTAATGAGCCGCCTGCAAGACTTAGAAACCCAAGTGACTGATATGTTGTTATTTGCCCGCAGCGGTGAAAAGCAAGTTGTCGCAGACATTTCAATTCAAAGTTTATTACAAGAAGTGAAGCAAGGCTGTGATGCGATGATGGAGCGAGCCAATGCTAGCTTAAGCATTGCGTTACCTGACCCAGATCTTTATCTACTCGCCAATAAAAATGCCTTGGCTAGCGCTATCGGAAACTTGATCCATAATGCGTTGCAAGCCTGTGGCAGCGGCGCAAAAATTCATTTGCGTGCCAGTTGTAATGCTGACTCACAAGTGGAAATCAGCGTGTTAGATAATGGTCCAGGTATCGCGCCAGAGCAACTCCCCGAAATTGTTCAGCCCTTCTATACCACTAAACCGCAGGGCACGGGGTTAGGGCTAGCCGTGGTGCAATCGGTAGCAAAAGCCCATGAAGGTGAAATGAAAGTGACGTCAGTGGTGGGGCAGGGCAGTTGCTTTACTTTATGTTTACCCTTACATGCAATCGCCAGTGTGCCAGCGCAAGTAGTAGGAGGATAACCTTATGTCTACAGCACAAATTTTAGTGGTTGAAGATGATGCAGGCTTACGTGAAGCGTTAGTCGATACCTTATTGTTAGCCAGTTACGAATGTACCGAAGCCGATAGTGGAGAGGCGGCATTAGTGCAGCTAAGCCGTCGTAAATTTGACTTGGTCATTAGTGATATACAAATGGGCGGCATGTCGGGTTTAACCTTGTTACAAAATATTAAAGCCAAGTATGCAGAAGTTCCGGTGTTGCTGATGACGGCCTATGCCACCATTGATGATGCCGTTAAAGCCATGCGCGAAGGCGCGATTGATTATTTGGCTAAGCCTTTTGCTCCTGAAGTACTACTAAATCAAGTTAGCCGTTATGCGCCAGCGCAAAAATGTGAAAAATGCACGCCCGTGTATGGCGATCCGAGTACCGAAGCGCTATTAAACCTTGCCGCTAAGGTTGCCAAAAGCGATGCATCGGTAATGGTGACTGGCCCAAGCGGCGCGGGTAAGGAAATCATGGCTCGCTATATTCATGATATGTCACCACGCGCTGATCAGCCTTTTGTGGCGATAAACTGCGCAGCAATCCCAGAAAATATGCTGGAAGCGACCCTGTTTGGTTACGAAAAAGGGGCATTTACTGGCGCAGTGCAAGCGTGCCCGGGTAAGTTTGAACAAGCGCAAGGTGGCACTATCTTACTCGATGAAATCACCGAGATGGCGCAAAGTCTACAATCTAAGTTGCTGCGCGTGCTGCAAGAAAAAGAGGTCGAGCGTTTAGGTGGTCGTAAAACAGTGAAACTAGACGTTCGGGTTTTAGCCACCAGTAACCGAGATTTAAAACAAGCGGTTAAAGATGGGTTATTCCGTGAAGATCTTTACTATCGATTGAACGTGTTCCCATTGCAATGGTTACCTCTATGTCAACGTCCAGGTGATATTATTCCTTTGACGGAGCATTTGTTACAGCGCCATGCCAACTCAGAGCGAACACCGAAAATTTTAGACGCAGCGGCGCACCGTCTTACCCATTATCCTTGGCCGGGTAATGTTCGCGAATTGGAAAACGTGGTGCAACGCGCCTTGATATTATCTGGTGGTACCGATATAGATATTGACCACTTGATATTAGAAGACGAATTGAGCGCAGCAGGTCAAGCCGGCGAGCAGCAAAGTCCATTTAGCTCAACAGCATTTATCGCACAAAATAATAGTGATACTGGCTCTACGGCCATCGTCGAGGAAAAACTGGGCGATGAACTAAAACAGCAAGAACATCTTATTATTCTTGATGCCTTAAAAGCCTGTGATGGGAAACGGAAAGATGTAGCTGAAAAGCTCGGGATTAGCCCGCGAACACTGCGTTACAAATTGGCTCGAATGAAAGAAATGGGAATGGCTATATAATTAATAACTAGCTGATTTAAAATAACAAAAAAGACGGCGAGGCCGTCTTTTTTATTTTGGCCTGAAAATTGCTTTTATTAATATAACGACAGGCCGAACAGGGCTTTAGTCAACAATTTGACAGGCATATTACAGAGGTCAGTATGAATATTTCAGATACATCATCCCTTTTCAATGAAATGCAAGCCTTATCCGTTCAAGCAAAAGGTTTAGAATCGCAACTCCCCGCTACCCAGTCTGCACAAGGGGACTTCTCACAACTTCTGAAACAGGCTATCGACAATGTAAATGGCTTACAGCAGAATACAGGTGAGTTACGAAACCGCTTTGAGATGGGTGACCGCGATGTCAGCTTGGGCGATGTTATGATTGCTGCCAGTAAATCCAGCGTTGCTTTTGAAGCAACGGTACAAGTGCGTAATAAGATGGTTGAGGCATATAAAGACATCATGAGTATGCCAGTGTAGCCAAGCATTATTTAAGTGACTGAAGTAAAGTTAATACAAGTGCGTAACAAGATGGTTGAAGCGTATTATAAAAAATCATGAGTATGCCAGTGTAGTAAGGAATCATTTAAGTGGCTGAAGCAAATCAAAATACAGACTTAATGGTAGGCGGCGGTAGCACAGCCATGAGTCAAACTGATCAACTCGAGCAAGGCGAGCAAAAAAGCTCTCCTTTGGCGATGCTCGGTAATGTTGACGTATTGCGTCAAGTCACCATTATTATTGGTCTGGCTATTGTTTTAGCTATTGTGGTTATTTTATGGTTCTGGGGTAAAGCACCTGACTACCGTCCATTAGGTAATTTTCAAACAGAGCAACTGATCACTACCCTCGATTTTTTAGATCAAGAAAAAATCCCATATCAGCTAGAAGGCAACACTATTTTAGTGGTGGCTGAAGATTATCAACAAATTAAGTTACGCTTGACGCGAAACGGGGTCGGCCCGGTTGATGAAAAAGGCGATGAGATTTTAATGCAAGACATGGGCTTTGGCGTCAGCCAACGTCTTGAAAGTGAACGCTTGAAACTAAGTCGAGAGCGTCAGCTAGCCCTTGCTATTCAAGCCATGAGAAATGTGCAAAAAGCGCAAGTGTTACTTGCAGTTCCAAAAGAAAATGTATTTACGCGTCGTGAACAAAAAGCCAGTGCAACGGTAGTATTGACGGTTAGCCGCGCCGATAGCCTGACCCAAGAAGAAGTGGATTCCATTGTCGACATGGTATCGTCAGCAGTACAAAACCTTGAACCATCTCGTGTTACCGTTACCGACCAACGTGGTCGCTTGCTCAATTCAGGTAGCCAAGACCCGTTAGCGGCTAAAAGCCGTAAAGAATTTGAATTAGAGCGCAAACGGGAAGAGGAATACAAAAATAAAATCGACTCAATTTTAATTCCAGTGGTCGGTTTCGATAACTATACCGCAGAAGTTGATGTGACTATGGACTTCACTGCGGTAGAGCAAACCCAGAAACGCTATAACCCCGATATACCTGCATTGCGTAGTGAGATGACCGTTGAAAACTCAACCGTCGGCGGTGATGGTGCTGATGTTCCGGGGGCGTTAACCAACCAGCCGCCGATGGATGCAAATATTCCTCAAGACGCGACAGGGGGGAATGGCGGAGGCGCACCGGGCAGTAGCCATAAAGAAGCCACCCGAAACTATGAGTTAGACACGACCATTAGTCATTCTCGTCAACAAAGTGGCTTTGTGCGTCGTCTAACTGTGTCGGTTGCTGTTGATTATCAAACTGAAGCCGGCGCTGAAGGTGCAGTCACTCGCGTGCCAAGAACCCAAGAGCAGCTCGCCAGTATTCGTCGCCTATTACAAGGTGGTTTAGGGTTTGATGTGAATCGCGGTGACATTTTAGAAGTGGTGACCGTGCCGTTCAATCGTCCTGAATTGGACAATATCGAGCCACCTCCATTTTGGCAGTCTGATCAGTTTTATCAAATGTTGCGCTTCGGCGGCTCAATGCTGGTTATTTTAATAGTGGTATTTGCCATTATCAGACCTATGCTTAAGAAACTGCTTTACCCTGAGTCGATTGACAAGGAAGATTTTGAAATGGGCGGTGCAGTAGGGTCATTGTCAGGTGATGATGATCTACGGTTAGTCGCTGCAGACTCGGGTGATGAGTTGGATTTTGGTATCAAAGATGGCCATTTCAATTTACCTGATTTGCATAAAGACGAAGATTTAGTGAAAGCGGTTCGGGCGTTGGTGGCCAATGAACCCGATCTTTCAGCTCAAGTAATTAAAGATTGGTTGAATTCTGATGCCTGATGAAAAAAAAGAACCCGAAAAATTTGATATTGCGAATTTAGCTGGCGTAGAGAAATCAGCCATTTTAATGCTGAGTTTAACCGAAGAAGACGCCGCGCAAATTTTTCGTCATTTAGAGCCCAAACAAGTGCAACGTTTAGGTATGGCGATGGCGTCAATGCAAGATTTTTCGCAAGAAAAAGTCACCGCCGTACACCGTAGTTTTCTCGAAGATATTCAAAAATTCACCAACATTGGTATTGGCAGTGAAGACTTTGTACGTAATGCTTTGACCCAAGCCTTAGGTGAAGATAAAGCGGGTAATCTCGTTGATCAAATTGTTATGGGCAGTGGTGCGCGCGGTTTAGACTCCCTCAAGTGGATGGATGCTCGTCAAGTGGCCAGTATCATTCAAAACGAGCACCCGCAAATTCAAACCATCGTTTTATCTTACTTAGAGCCAGAGCAATCATCCGAGATCATGAGTCAGTTCCCTGAGCGCGTTCGCCTCGACTTGATGATGCGGATTGCTAACCTTGAAGAGGTTCAGCCCGCGGCACTGCAAGAGCTCAATGAGATCATGGAAAAACAGTTTGCCGGTCAAGCTGGTGCACAAGCGGCGAAAATGGGTGGCCTGAAAGCCGCAGCCAATATTATGAACTACTTAGATACCAGTATTGAGGGCCCATTAATGGACTCTATTCGCGAGTCAGACGAAGAAATGAGCCAACAAATTCAAGACTTGATGTTTGTATTTGATAACTTAATTGATGTCGATGATCGCGGTATACAAGCACTATTACGTGACGTCGCCCAAGACGTTCTGCAGCGTGCCCTTAAAGGTGCGGATGATCAGCTGAAAGAGAAAATCATGCGCAATATGTCCAAACGTGCTGCCGAAATGTTGGCTGATGATCTAGAAGCGATGGGGCCGGTGCGCGTCAGTGAAGTGGAATCGGCGCAGAAAGAGATTCTTTCTATTGCAAGACGTTTAGCTGACTCGGGTGAAATTATGCTCGGTGGTGGCGGTGGGGATGAATTCTTATAATGCCTCATTCACCAGAGCACGACAGTAAGCCAGAACTTTGGCAAATACCTGAGGTAGAAGAGCCTGTTAAGCGCACCGATACTAATGCCCTTAATATGCCTCCTGATTGGTTTCATCGAGAGGTAGAAGAAGAAATTGAAGAACTTCCCCCTGAGCCTCCCTCCCTCGAAGAAATAGAAGCTATCCGTGAAGACGCTTACCAAGAAGGGTTTGAGCAAGGACGAGAAGCTGGATTTGAACAAGGTGAAGCGCAAGGAAAAGCCGAAGGCTTAGCGAAAGGGCACGCTGAAGGCTTAGCGCAAGGTATCGCCGAAGGTTTAGCACAGGGCGCGGATGAAATCGCAAAACAATCCGCTATTTGGGCTAAGCTAACACAAGATTTATGTCAGCCCGTTGCTCATTTAGATCAAGAAGTAGAGCAGCAGCTAGTGAATTTAGTACTGCAGCTAACACAACAAATTGTTAAAACTGAAGTAACTACCAATCCAAAAGTGATACTTGGGGCATTGAAGCAAGCCATAGACGTGCTGCCTTTTGCCACTCAAACGGCGAAGTTGCACTTCCACCCTGATGATATTGCCATGATTGAAACGGTATATAGTGCGCAAGAGTGTGAAAAACGTGGCTGGAGCTTAATTGCCGAGCCGAGTTTACAGCGCGGCGATTGCCAGGTTAAAACGGAATTATCCAGTGTCGATTACCCGTTAGAAATGCGAATAAACCAAGTATTAAAACAGTTTTTAACGCAAAATAATGCACATATACAACAAGCCTTAGGGGATGCCGAGAAAGAAGTACAGGAGATGCTGCCTGACCCGTTACCGGAGCCGGTTCATAGTGTGGTCCATGAACAGGAAAATACAGATGAAGTCACTTCGGTAGATAGTACAGAATTACCTCCTAATGCGCGCGAAAGCGTTGAAAATAATGACGACCCCAATACCATAACCGAGCCTCCTCATGACCCCGCTGGCTAGTCGTTTATCCCATTATCAAGCTGCCCATTTATCACCTAAACCGGTTGCCGCCGGAAAATTGACGCGTGTAGTTGGGCTAACGTTAGAAGCCATTGGCTGTACCGCTCCTTTAGGTAGTTTGTGTCAAGTTGAAACGATGGAAGGGCTAATTGAAGCCGAAGTGGTTGGCTTCTCGGGTGACAAATTATTCCTAATGCCAAGCGAACGTTTATCCGGTGTGTTGCCTGGCGCGCGCGTGATCCCAATGAACGAGACGCAGGGGATCCCCGTTGGCATGGAGCTACTGGGTCGAGTGATTGATGGGGTGGGCAACCCGTTAGATGGCCTAGGCGACATTATGAGCCACGAACGAGTCAAATACGGTGCTGCGCGTATCAATCCCCTTGCCAGAGATCCTATCCGCCATCCTATGGACGTAGGTGTTCGTGCCATTAACGCTATGATTACTGTGGGTAAAGGTCAGCGTATGGGGCTTTTTGCTGGATCTGGTGTAGGTAAAAGTGTGTTGCTTGGCATGATGACACGAGGCAGCAGTGCCGATGTAGTGGTGGTAGGCTTGATTGGTGAACGTGGCCGTGAAGTAAAAGAATTTATAGATGATATTTTAGGTGAAGATGGGCGCGCGCGGGCGGTGGTTATTGCTGCACCGGCCGATGCATCACCGTTGATGCGATTAAAAGGTTGTGAAACCGCGTTGACCGTGGCGGAATATTTTCGCGATCAAGGGTTAAGTGTCTTGCTTCTGATGGACTCTTTAACCCGTTTTGCGCAAGCGCAACGTGAAATAGCATTAGCTATTGGTGAGCCGCCTGCTACCAAAGGTTATCCGCCTTCGGTATTTGCTAAGTTACCAGCTTTGGTAGAAAGAGCAGGTAACGGCAGTGGCGGACAAGGCTCGATCACGGCATTTTTCACCGTGTTAACGGAAGGGGATGATTTACAAGATCCGATTGCCGATGCTGCACGGGCCATTTTGGATGGCCACATAGTGCTTGCTCGTGAGCTAGCCGATGCGGGACACTTCCCTGCTATTGATGTCGCAAAATCGATTAGTCGGGTTATGCCAATGGTGACAAGTGATGAGCATCAAATGCTGGCGCGAGCCATTAAGCAAGCTTATTCGCTATATCAAGAAAATAAAGATTTAATCACTATCGGCGCCTACTCGAGAGGCAGTGACCCGCGTATTGATCAAGCGATGAAAATTAAGCCAAGATTGGATCACTTTTTGCAACAGCCAATGAAAGAGTCTGTTACTTATGAGAACAGCTTGAGTCAGTTAGCTGGATTGGCGCAAGAATTTGTCAACAGTGGTCAACAGCGTTAAGAGTTTGCGTCATTGTTAGCAGGCAACGGGTTATTAAGTTGTAAAGGGTGATATTGATATGTCGGATAAAGCATTGCACTTGGTTCTAGAGCAACACATAAAGCACGAACAACAAGCCGCGCAAGAAATGGTACAAGCCCAGCAACAACTTATTGAGTTTCGCCAGCAGTTCGCTAACTTGCAAAATTACCGCAATCAATACGTTCAACAAATGCATGACAAAGGTGCAGCGGGCTTGTATGCCGATAGTTTTACTTACTATCAAAAATTTATTGTTAAATTAGAAAACGCGATGCAGCAACAGCAACAGGCCTTGCCACAGGTGATGCATCAAGTTGACGTAAAAAAACGCAACTGGGTGCAAGTGCAAAGTCAGCGTAAAGCAGTTGAATCTTTACTGGCTAAACGTAAGCAAGTAGCACAACGAAAAGCGGATAAGCAAGAGCAAAAAATGCTCGATGAATTTTCAAACTTTCAGTACTTTCAAAAGCACTCATCTCGTTAGTAGTATCATTGGATCGATTTTTGCTTCAGTAATTTAACAGTCGCCTATGTTGGCTTTTCGGCAAGTGTTTGCCGCTCAATAATACGGATGTAACGTATGATGCAATCAGTTCAATCTCAGTTAAATAATGTCTCTGTATCGCAACCGAATGACTCTGCGGCGTTTATGGATCAAGAAGCTGACAGACATATTGAATTTAAGCAAACCTATGAGGCTGCTAAAGCTAAGAAGGCGGAGCAACATGCTGATATTGAAAATGAGCAACAGGCAATACGTGCTAAGCAAGATCAAGATATTCAGGCTGAAAAAGAGTTTGCAGATAAACAGAAAATAGAAGATGGCCAAAAAAAGGCTAATGAGTCGCTAACGGCGACAACTGACGGTAGCGAAAAGCAATCTGTAGCCTCTGACATAGGGCAAGATATCCTTGCTCAAATTAAGCAAGCAGAGCAACAGACCCCTAAGGCTCTGCGAGCTGATAGTACGGACTCTGCGGTTAAACCTGTGACCGCACTTAATTCTATCAGCCAAGCCTTAAAGCAAGCATTGCAACAGGAGTCTAATGAACAATCAGAAGAAGACTCAGCGTCGACCTATAAGCCATTGAATGATGCTCCTAGCCTAGCGAATTTGAGTGCAGATTCTTCTATTAGTAATGCTGAAGCATCACCTCAGTTTGAACAAGGCAAAATTAAAAGTACTGACAGCATTGAATCTTTACTCAATAAATTGACCTCTAAACTAGATGATGACGTTGTTGTGACAGATCCGCACTCAGCGCTGAATCAATCAGAAATAAAAATAGCAAAGCAAGCTGCGCAAGAAACAGGCCCACTCGTTTCTGAAGAAGGGGTTAATCCGGAGACGGAGGAAGCGAAAGCTTTACAGCAGTTTGATACACTGGCAGCTAAAGAAGCGGACGCTTTGGTATCAAAAGACATCCCAAAAGCGGATACTAGCGAACCCAACCAGCAGCAAGATACTCGAGTCGTTAGCCCAGCTCTGAACAACCAAGAGCCGAAGGCGGACGATACTGTTAGGCGTTCAGATAGCCATCAGGTACAAGGCGCAGAAACTAAGGCGACATTATTAGCCGAAAGTGAAGGTTATCAGGGAGCTAATCCTCAACTTAAGCCTTTAAATACACAGACGACTAACATTGCTGAGACGGATGCGGTCGTAACAGATGTTGAAAAAGAAGCGGATAAATCCGTTGCAGTGGTTAATGCAGGCTTAGTGTCGTCGAAGGAAAAAGGCACCAATGTGACGACAGATGCGAAAGGGAATATTGTTGCAAGTGCACCAGTAATCAATACTGAATCAGATGTGATGGCTAAGCGAACTGAATTTAAGCCAAGTGAGTTTGTTAATACACTGGGCGCTAGCATGTCCGATAGCCAGGAAAAACCAGCTTCTTTGGGTGAGAAAGTTGAGCCAAGTACAGCGAAGCTGCAAGCTAAAGAGCAGGTTAGTCAACTTGCTCAGCAGGAGCGTTTACTTAAAGAAAATCAGGCAATAGAATCATTTAAGAGCAATTTTAAAGAAGTTAATACAGACAGAGATAATGCCCCTCAGCCAATGAATTTTGTACAACCGGCGGGCCAGTCAACAGCACCTGTAAGTCAAACATTTCAAGGTTTACATCATCACCAGCAACAACTAACCGCCGCGCAAAGTTTGAATAGTCAAGCTACGGCTAATATAAATGCTCAGCAAGCACAAACAACTAGCCAATTTGAATTGGGACAAAAGTTTGAGCTCGCTTCTCGTGAGGCGCCCACTATTATGCGTGAGCGGATCACCATGATGATGAATAAAGGGATAGGGCAGGCAGAAATACGCTTAGATCCAGCTGAGTTAGGCAGTATGCATGTCAAACTTTCGATGCAAAATGATCAGTTATCAGTCAGTATTCAAACGACGCAACCACAGAGTAAAGAGCTACTCGATCAGCATATGCCTCGGTTACGTGAAATGCTGACTCAACAGGGAATTAACCTAGGCGAAAGTCATGTAAGCCAACAGCAAAGTGGCTCACAACAAGGTGGTGATTCCGCTCAAGGAAGTGGTTCAGGACAAGCCAGCACTGCTCAACAATCAAACATAGTTGAGGATTCACCGACCCAAACTGTGCGAAATTATGTGCAGTCAAACTCAGCAATCGATTTTTATGCTTAGCCAAGCTATGGTCTAAAGCTATTGTTATGCAATAATTAAACTGATTTATTCTTTATGGACTGATGGTATGGCTGACGAAGCAAATGAAAATCTGGAACTGAATGAAAAGAAAGGTGGCAAAGGTAAGTTAATTATTATCATTGTTGCAGTCGTGGTGTTACTCGCAGGCGGTGGTGGCGCTGCCTATTTTTTCTTAGCGGGTTCAGATGAAGCGGCTGCCACTGAAGGTAATGATTCGAAATCTACAGCCCCGAAGGTGGATGCCTCGACACTTAAAGCCATTTATGTTGGCATGCCTCGCGCCTTTGTTTTTAACGTGGCAGGTGATGGCAGAGATCGCTTGGTGCAAATCAAGGTGCAATTAATGGTGCGTGGGGTTGATAATGAGAACCTGACCAAAATGCATATTCCATTAATTGAAGGTACCTTGTTAAGTGTGTTTAGTGCCGCAACTGAAGAAGAATTACGCAGTGAGTCAGGTAAAAGTGAATTACGTAAAAAGTCCCTGCAAGAAGTTCAGAAAGCGATGAATGAAGTGGCCTCTGCGCCAACAGTGGAAGCCGTGTTATTTACTGGTTTTGTATTGCAATAATCCTTAAAGGTGTAATGGATTAATAATGAGCGATCTTTTATCACAAGACGAAATTGATGCCCTCTTACATGGTGTTGATGATGTAGAGGAAGAAGACGAATCCCCCATTGATAATGCCAATGCGGTCAATTTCGACTTCTCGTCGCAAGATCGTATTGTTCGTGGTCGAATGCCAACGTTGGAGTTGGTTAATGAACGTTTTGCCCGTCATTTACGCATCAGTCTATTTAATATGATGCGCCGTACTGCTGAAGTGTCTATTAATGGCGTACAAATGCTTAAATTTGGTGAGTATGTACACACCTTATTTGTACCGACCAGTTTAAACATGGTGCGATTTCGGCCGCTAAAAGGCACCGCGTTGATAACCATGGAGGCGCGGCTGGTCTTTATTTTAGTGGAAAACTTCTTTGGTGGTGATGGACGTTATCATGCCAAAATTGAAGGGCGAGAATTTACCCCGACGGAGCGTCGGATAATTCAAATGCTATTAAAAATTGTGTTTGAAGATTATCACGATGCTTGGGCACCGGTGATGGATGCTGAATTTGAGTATCTCGACTCTGAAGTTAACCCCGCCATGGCCAATATTGTTAGCCCCACAGAAGTGATCGTGGTGAACTCCTTCCATATCGAACTGGACGGTGGCGGCGGGGATTTCCATATCGCAATGCCTTATTCAATGCTAGAGCCTATCCGTGAATTGCTTGATGCGGGTGTGCAAAGTGATAAGGAAGATACCGACTTTAGGTGGAGCAAGGCCCTAAAAGACGAAATCATGGACGTACCTGTAGAGCTGAGCACTAAGTTATTGGAAACTACGTTAAGTTTGCGCGCCATCATGGATTTAAAAGCAGGTGATATTATCCCCATTGAAATGCCGGATACGATGACGGTTTTCATTGAAGATTTGCCCACTTATCGCGGTAAGATGGGAAGAACCAAAGACAATTATGCAGTGCGGATCACCGAAAAACTTAAACGTCCTGATTCGGTGAAAACAGAGCTTGAGCTAGTGACCAGACAAGGCAAACGCATTAATAATGATGTTAGCCAATTAGAAGTTTTAGAGGATGAGATAGATGAGTGATGACCAGCAAATGGCCGATGAGTGGGCGGCGGCATTAGAAGAGGCTGAAGGGGGCGCTCAGCCCGCAGAGCTTGAGCAATTTGATACTGATGATGGCCCTTCAATTTCGGCAGAAGAAAAACGCCGACTGGATGCCATTATGGATATTCCCGTTACAATTTCGATGGAAGTTGGGCGCAGTCAAATCAGTATTCGTAACCTGCTTCAATTAAATCAAGGCTCAGTGGTTGAGTTAGATCGGGTCGCGGGTGAGCCACTGGATGTATTAGTTAATGGTACTTTGATAGCGCACGGTGAAGTGGTCGTGGTAAACGATAAGTTTGGCATTCGTTTAACCGATGTCATTAGCCAAACTGAGCGGATCAAGAAACTAAAATAATGAAATTACTGCTGTTGGTATCTAGTTTGTTTGTTTCCTTACCGAGTTGGGCGGCACCTGAGCCGCCTAGTGTCGATGTGATGGCGGTATTATCGGCTTTAATTTTCGTTATTTTGCTCATTCTTGCGTTAGCTTGGCTATTTAACCAAAGTAAGTTAGGCCGTCACTTTGGCCAGCAAGGGATTAAAGTGATTGCCTCAACTCCGTTAGGGCGAAGAGAGAAGCTACTGGTGGTGCAGCTTGGCGAGCAGCAATATTTGTTAGCGGCGACGGCGCAACAAATTAACCTCATCGATAAATTAGATCAGCCTTGGCAGCCTCAACCAGTTGAATCAGTTAATTTTGCGGAGCAACTCGCTAAAATGATGAAAAAGAAATGAGAAAGATACATCACTGGCTATGGCTAGCGGCTTTATTGTTAATCAGCGGTACCGCCGCTGCACAAACAGGCGCATTACCCGCCTTGACTGTGACCACCGGACCCGATGGTGCGCAAGAGTATAGCCTGACATTGCAAGTGCTCGCGCTGATGACGGCAATGAGTTTTTTGCCAGCCATGGTGATAATGATGACGTCATTCACCCGCATTGTGATAGTCATGAGTATTTTGCGCCAAGCCTTGGGTTTACAGCAGACACCATCGAATCAAGTCATTATCGGTATAACCTTATTTATGACTTTTTTTATCATGGCGCCAGTGTTTGAGCGCATCAATAAGCAGGCTATCCAGCCTTACTTAGCGGAAGATATCCCTTTTGCTCAAGCTATCGAGCAAGGTCAAGGGCCATTAAAAGAGTTTATGCTGGCGCAAACTAGGGTGACCGATCTTCAAACGTTTGTTGAAATGGCTGATATTGAAGTGGCAACGCCACAAGAAGTCCCTATCCATGTATTGATCCCAGCCTTTGTTACTAGTGAGCTCAAAACTGCCTTTCAAATTGGCTTTATGGTGTTTATTCCTTTTTTGATAATCGATCTGGTGGTAGCAAGTATCCTGATGGCCATGGGTATGATGATGTTATCGCCAATGATTGTGTCATTGCCATTCAAATTAATGCTATTTGTGTTAGTGGACGGTTGGAACTTGATCATAGGTAGCTTAGCCAGCAGTTTTGGTTTGTAGCCAAATCATAAGGAGCGTTTATGTCACCGGAAGTCTTTGTTGATATTTTTAAACACGCTTTATGGTTAGTGCTGATCTTAGTTTGTGCGTGTATTATTCCTAGTTTGATCATTGGGTTAATTGTATCAATCTTCCAAGCTGCCACGTCAATAAATGAACAAACACTGAGTTTTTTACCGCGTTTGATTATCACTATCTTAGCGTTAATGTTTGGCGCTCACTGGGGCTTTAGAATGCTAATGGAATTCTTTTATTCCATGATTGAACAAATCCCAAGTGTTGTCGGTTAATGAGTTATCCTGCTGATATTGTCATCACTTGGTTGTCGAGCTACCTTTGGGCCTTGTGTCGCATTGCTGCTTTATTGATGGTGATGACGGGGATTGGCGCCAAAACGACTCCCAAACGTATCCGTTTATTGCTCTCATTAGCTATTACTTTGATGGTTGTTCCTGTGTTACCTGATCCGCCACCGATCCCCTTGTTTTCCGGAGAAAGTGTATTAATTGTATTGCAGCAAATATTAATTGGCGCGGCGGTGGGGACGGTATCGGTATTTGTGATGCAAACTTTCGTCATTGCGGGACAAGTTATTGCGATGCAAACTAGCTTAGGCTTTGCCTCTATGGCGGATCCGCTTAATGGCCAGACTTCTCCGGTTGTTGGTCAGTTTTATTTAATGCTAGTTACGTTGCTTTTTTTTGCCGTAGATGGCCATTTAGTCATGATTTACATGATAGTGGAAAGTTTCACAACTTTGCCTATCTCGATGGAAGGCTTATCAGCTTTACAATATCAAAAATTAGCCGGCTGGTTAGGCGTGATGTTTACGGCGGCGCTCGCCATGTCAATGTCATCTATTGTTGCGATGCTGTTGGTGAACTTCTCATTTGGTATTATGACCCGAGCAGCGCCGCAGCTAAATATTTTCTCCCTTGGTTTTTCTATTAGTATGTTATTTGGTTTGTTCATTCTCTGGCTGACGATAGGTAATGTTGTCGAGCATTTCGATGCCCAATGGCTACGTGGTGCGAGCTTAATGTGTGAGTTGTTAAATGGTGCTTGCCGACCCTAACATTGATAATGATTGCCTGAGTTATGGTAAATAACTAAATGGCGTTGACAGACCTTAATTCAATGACGGAGCCTTAATATGGCAGAAGCTGACGGCCAAGAAAAAACCGAAGACCCCACGGGGAAAAAACTCAGTGATGCGCGAAATAAAGGTCAAGTTACTCGCTCTAAGGACTTGGGGACGGCAGCTATTCTTATTATGGCTTCTTTTATTTTGATTATGCTTGGCGACAGCCTTGGCCATGCTTTTGTCATCATGATGACGGACGCATTTACTTTTGAGCGAGAAGCGGTGTTTGACCCTTCGCAAATGATGGTGGTATTTGCGACAGGGATTGCTGAAATGGTGTTACCAACCCTAGCCATACTGATTGCTTTGTTTATAGCGGCCGTGGTAGGTACTATCGCATTGGGAGGCATGAACTTTAGTACCGAAGCCATGATGCCCAAATTTAGCAAGATGAGCCCTCTGGCTGGCTTCAAACGTATGTTTGGGACTCAAGGAGTAGTGGAGCTGTTAAAGTCAATCTTGAAAGTCGCCGTTATTGGATGTGGTGTATGGGGGATATTGCATTTTAGTTTTGCTGATATATTGGTGCTCAGTTCAACTCCATTTCCTTCCAGCGCAGAAGCGGCATTGGACATGCTGCTTTGGATGTTTCTTATTTTATGTATGAGTTTATTGGTGATTGTTGTGGTGGATGTGCCTTATCAAATTTGGCATCAAAAAGAGCAATTAAAAATGACCAAGCAGGAAGTGAAAGATGAGCATAAAGACCAAGATGGTAAGCCGGAAGTAAAAGGGCGAATTCGGCGCTTACAAATGGAAGCGGCGCAGCGACGCATGATGGGAGAAGTACCTGATGCAGATGTTATTGTAACAAACCCGACTCATTACTCTGTGGCCATAAAATACGACCCAAGTAAAGGGGGAGCCCCCATGGTCGTCGCGAAAGGGGTGGATCAAATTGCCCTTAAAATTCGAGAAATTGCGCGAGAGTATGAAGTGCCAGTAATGAGCTCACCACAACTATGCCGGGCTATTTATCATACTACCGAGCTTGATCGCGAAATTCCCCATGAACTGTTTGTTGCAGTGGCGCAAATCCTTGCTTATATCTTTCAACTTGAACAGTTTCGCAAAGGACGCGGTAAGAGGCCAACACCTTTACCCAAAGAGTTTGATATGCCACAAGGGTTTAAATACTAGAAATTTGAACTAAAGCGAACTTTTATGCTTTAAATTGCCTAACTTCTGCCTCAGCTTATTGCATTAGGCGTATTTATTGCATAGTGTTAAAACGTCATTTTTTTGTCGAATTATATGAATGAATTTAAAGTCAAACTTGGCTGGCTACTGGCAGCACAGGGATAAACTGCTAAAAGGCGTCGGTGCGCCGGTAATGGTTCTTGCAACCTTAGGCATGGTTATCCTACCTATGCCAGCGTTTCTATTAGATATTCTATTCTCTTTTAATATTGCTTTAGCGCTCATTGTCCTTTTAGTGTCTATTTATACAAAGCGGCCATTAGATTTTGCCTCGTTTCCGGCTGTGTTACTGATTGCGACGTTATTGCGTTTGGCATTAAATGTAGCCTCGACGCGAGTGGTGTTACTTGAAGGGCATCAGGGCGGTGATGCTGCAGGTAATGTGATCGCGGCTTTTGGCTCGGTGGTCATCGGTGGCAACTATGCTGTTGGTTTAATCGTCTTCTTAATTCTAATGATTATCAACTTTGTCGTGGTGACCAAAGGTGCTGGTCGTATTTCGGAAGTAAGTGCCCGCTTTACCCTCGATGCCATGCCCGGTAAACAAATGGCAATTGATGCTGATTTGAACGCTGGGATGATCGACCAAGAGCAAGCTCGAGTCAGGCGCGAAGAAGTGACGCGTGAAGCTGATTTCTATGGTTCGATGGATGGTGCCAGTAAGTTTGTAAAAGGGGATGCAATTGCCGGTATCCTGATCTTATTCATCAACATCATTGGCGGCTTTATTATCGGTATGGCGCAACATGGCCTTAGCTTTAGCGATGCGGCCGAGATCTACACTTTGCTAACTATTGGTGATGGTCTTGTTGCTCAAATCCCTTCCTTATTACTTTCTATTGCTGCTGCAATCACAGTCACCCGTGAAAATCGCTCTGAAGACATGGGTGAACAGGTGATGGGCCAGATGTTCAGTAACCCTAAAGCTTTAATGATCACCGCAGGTATCTTAATTGTGATGGGGTTAGTGCCAGGCATGCCGCACTTTGCATTTTTGTCTTTGGGATTCGGTGCTGCGGGCGGAACATATTGGTTAATGAAAAAACAAAAAGAGCAAGCTGCTCAGGCCTTGGTTGCCAGTGAGAAAAATGTAGCGGGTAGTCATCCGGCCAATAAAACGAAAGAATTGGGATGGGATGATGTGCAACCTGTGGATACGATCGGCTTGGAAGTTGGCTATCGATTGATTCCATTAGTGGATAAAAGCCAAGGTGGTGAGCTATTAGAGCGAATTAAAGGGGTACGTAAAAAATTATCGCAAGAGCTAGGCTTTTTGGTCCCCCCTGTCCATATTCGTGATAATTTAGATCTCCCGCCAAGTTATTACAGTATCTCCCTCATGGGGGTGACCAGCGGTCAGGCTGAAGTGCTACATGACAAAGAAATGGCGATAAACCCCGGTCAGGTATTTGGTACGGTGGATGGCGTACCAACCATCGAACCAGCATTTCAACTTGATGCACTTTGGATCTCACCGAGTCAGCGTGAGCATGCTCAAGCCATGGGCTATACAGTTGTTGATGCAGCAACCGTTGTAGCCACACATTTGAGTCAAATATTAACTAATCATGCTGCGCAATTACTAGGGCATGAAGAAGTACAGAATTTATTAGACCTATTAGCAAAAAGTCATCCTAAACTTGTAGAAGGGCTAGTACCTGACATTTTACCACTAGGGGTGATTGTAAAAGTGTTGCAAGGGCTACTCAATGAAGGCGTGCCAATCCGTGATATTCGGACGATAGTGCAAACCTTGTCTGATTACGGCGTGAAAAGCCAAGATTCAGAAGTGTTGACGGCGGCTTGTCGGATCGCGTTAAAACGCATGATCAGTCAAAATATTGTCGGTGCAGAGCCGGAAATTCCAGTTATTACCTTATCACCAGAGTTGGAGCAGATTTTGCATAATTCTATTCAGGCTGGCGGGAGTGATGGTGCAGGTATAGAGCCTGGGCTAGCAGAGCGGATCCAACGCGCATTATTTGAAGCGTCTCAACAGCAAGAGCTTGCAGGTCAGCCCGCTGTTTTGCTAACGTCAGGCGTATTACGTACTACCCTTGCTAAATTTGTTAAAAACACAATCCCTGGATTACAAGTTCTGTCATATCAAGAAGTTCCTGAAGATAAGCAGATTAGAATCGTTAACTCTGTCGGGCAGTAATCGACAGGAGACTGCAGTATGAAAATTAAACGTTTTTTTGCCAAAGATATGCGCGCAGCACTGGCTGAAGTGAAGGACATTTTAGGGCCAGACGCAGTGATCATGTCCAACAAAAAAGTCACCGGTGGTATTGAGATTGTTGCGGCAGTAGATTATCAAGCGGCCACAGAATCAAAAGCGCAATCTCGCGATGTAAAAGAAAATCGTGATTTGAAGGAAGACAGTGTTGTTTTGTCCAATCGCCCACGCGCTAACTCAACTCAAGTGAGCAATGCCGCCATGGAGCAAGCTAAAACAATTAATGCACGCTCTGGGCAAAACCTTGCTGATTCACTGTCAGCACTGCTTAAAAAACAAGGCAGTCCGATGGCTAAACCGGCAAGGCCGAGTGCGAAACCCGCCACTTTGATGGAACAAAATGAGTGGGAACAACCAAAACCGCGTCCTGCGCCAGCGCGACCAGTGAAGTCTGCGCCAAGTAATAATAGCAAGGATGATAAGATCTTAGATTCCATGCGCGAAGAAATGGCTTCGCTGCGTAAATTGTTAGAGCACCAAGTCTCAGGGTTGATGTGGCAAGAGCTAGAGCGCAAAGAGCCAGTTCGAGCAATGCTAATTAAATGGTTGAATAAATGTGGTTTTTCCGATGACATTTCGGATCAACTAGCCAGTTGTATTCCTGAAAGTTGTTCACCTGCAGAAGCGAAACAATACTTATCTCAATTACTTGAAGATCAAGTGACCATAGGTGAAAACGAAATTCTTAAATTGGGCGGCGCAGTGGCCCTGTTAGGGCCAACAGGGGTAGGTAAAACCACCACCATTGCTAAACTAGCAGCGCGTTTTGCCATGGAACATGGGGCTGACCAAGTCGGTTTGATTACCACCGACACGTATCGTATTGGCGCCCATGAACAGCTAGCGACATACGGTAAAATTTTAGGTTGTTCGGTTCGCGTCGCCAAGGATGCCGATGAGCTATCTGATATTTTATATCAAATGCGAACTAAGCGATTAGTGCTGATTGATACAGCCGGAATGGGACAGAGAGATGTTCGTTTATCTGAGCAGCTGGAAACCTTGATGAAAAACTCGCGAGTGCGTATTCGCAGCTTTTTGGTGATCCCCGCCACTTCTCAGCGTCGAGTTGTACAAGAAGCCATCGAACATTTTCGAAGAATACCCTTATCTGGTTGTATTCTCACGAAACTAGATGAAAGTTTGAGTCTAGGTGAAATACTAAGTGTTACAATTAAGCATGCTTTACCTATTTCATATATTACCAATGGTCAAAGGGTGCCTGAAGATATCAAAATAGCCAGCGCCAAATATATGGTGTCCAGCGCGTTAAGTTTAATGGAGCAGGAAATGGCGAAAGACCAACATCAGTGGTATAGCGAAGCAGATGACTGCCACACTTCGGAGTATTATGAATAAATCGATGTTAAATGATCAGGCGAGTGGGCTGCGAATGATGAAAAATAACAAAGTTAAAGTGATTACCGTGACAGGCGGTAAGGGGGGCGTGGGTAAAACTAACGTTACCTTGAACTTGGCCGCTTCTCTCGCAGCACAAGGCAAACGCGTGTTAGTGCTAGATGCTGACTTAGGGTTGGCAAATGTGGATGTACTACTCGGCCTTCGTGTGACTAAAAATCTATCCCATGTTTTATCGGGTGAATGCACCTTAGATGAAGTGATCATTGATGCGCCTCAAGGGATGAAAATAATACCTGCTACGTCTGGCACAAAATCCATGGTGGAATTAACGCCAGCTGAGCACGTTGGCCTTATTCGAGCGTTTAGTGAGTTGCAAACACCTATTGATGTGCTGTTAGTCGATACTGCTGCGGGCATATCAGATATGGTGCTCAGCTTTGCTCGAGCAGCCCAAGATATCGTGGTGGTGGTCTGTGATGAACCTACGTCAATTACCGATGCTTATGCGTTAATTAAGTTGTTAAATACGCAATATGGCGTGTTTCACTTTAAGATTGTCGCTAATATGGTTCGCAGCTTACGCGAAGGGCAAGAATTATTTTCTAAGTTAACGCGTGTGACTGATCGCTTTTTAGACACGGCCTTAGAGCTTGTCGCTTGTATTCCATTTGATAACAATGTTCGTCAATCAGTACGCAAGCAAAAATTAGTCGTTGAGTCTTTTCCTAAATCTCCTTCATCATTGGCATTTAGAGCCTTATCCAGCAAAGCGATCACTTGGCCAGTACCCAATCAGCCTGGTGGCCACTTAGAGTTTTTTATCGAAAAACTGCTTGATAACACAGCAGACAAAAGAGAGAAAATTAGTGAATAAAGTCCATGCTTACACCAGTCAAGTTCAGCCGAATGAACTGGTTGAACGCTATGGAACCTTAGTGCAACGGATTGCACATCACTTAATGGCGAGGTTACCTGCGAGTGTGTTGGTCGAAGATTTAACTCAAGCGGGTCTGATTGGTTTGCTTGAAGCCAGTCGGAATTTTGACGCGAGCAAGGGAGCAAGCTTTGAAACCTTTGCCGGCATTCGCATCAGAGGTGCCATGCTTGATGAAATGCGTCGTGGTGATTGGGTGCCGAGAAGCGTGCATAAGAACAGCCGTCTCATTGCACAAGCTATCGACAGCGTAGAGAAAGAGTTGGGCTCTGATGCCAAAGACAGTGATATCGCTAACAAGTTACAAGTGAGTGTTGACGATTACCATGCCATGCTCAGAGATGTAAACAGTGGTAAACTAATCGGTATCGAAGACTTGGCCGTAGGCCAAGATTCCTTGCCATCGAGTGAGCTGGATGAAAATTCGCCATTTGAAGGGGTTTTTGAAGAAAAATTTCAGTATGACCTCGCATCTTGTATAAAATCCTTACCCGAACGCGAAGCCCTTGTATTATCTTTATATTATGATGAAGAGCTAAATTTACGTGAAATTGGTGAAGTGTTAAGTGTCAGTGAGTCGAGAGTTAGCCAAATACACAGCCAAGCTATTCACCGCTTAAAAGGGCGAATGCTTGATTGGCAAACTTAGCCTGTTGATATGATATTAAGTAACTATACTGATTTGTAGTATGTTACAGAACACTTCAGCACATAGAGTTGAGTACAACCAACTGCCATTTGAGGAGAATAAGTTGGATAAAAACATGAAGATTCTAATTGTTGATGATTTTTCAACAATGCGAAGAATAATTAAAAACCTATTGCGTGATCTTGGATTCAACAATACCCATGAAGCGGATGATGGTAGCACAGCGTTACCTATGCTGAAGAATGGCGATTTTGAATTTCTTGTTACCGACTGGAACATGCCAGGAATGCAAGGTATTGACTTGTTAAAAGAGGTACGTAAAGACGAAAGCCTTCGCCATCTGCCAGTGCTGATGGTAACGGCTGAAGCCAAGCGTGAACAAATTATTGAAGCGGCACAAGCAGGTGTGAATGGTTATATTGTTAAGCCATTTACTGCCGCAACGTTGAAAGAAAAGCTTGATAAAATTTTCGAACGACTTCAGTAAGGGGGCGTGATGACAAGCACCAACGAAGCACTGCTTTCGCTTGAGCAAGCACAGCATTTGGTTGAACTACTTAAGCTTGGCGAAGTTGCACAGGCGAATTCTTTGATTTCTGGTGTGCTGTCAGATCCCTCTAAGAACGAACTGTTTGAGCAAGTTGGTTTACTGACGCGTCAATTGCATGACTCGCTAATTGATTTTCAAAACGATAATCGCTTATCTGAATTAGCAAATAGTGAAATACCGGATGCGAAAGATAGACTGACTTACGTGATAGAAATGACGGATAAAGCGGCGAACCGAACCATGGATGCTGTGGATGAAAGCTTGCCCTTAGCCGATCGACTCAATGAGAACATCCAACAAGTTTTGCCAGGTTGGAACAGCTTGATGAATCGAGAAATCGAACTGGTTCAATTTAAGGAACTTTGTCACAAGTTAGACAAGATCCTTAAGGATTCAGAGCAGGACGCCGATAAGTTAAAACACTTATTGACTGAAATTTTAATGGCTCAAGATTTTCAAGATTTAACGGGTCAGATGATCCGGCGCGTAATCACTTTAGTTCAGGAAGTGGAAGTGAAATTGGTAGAAATGCTGACTATGTTTGGTGAGTTTGAACAAAAACCAAAACAAAGTAGTACCGATGCACCTCGAATATCAGGGATTGAAGCTGAAGGCCCGATAATGAATGCCGAGTCGAGAGATGATGTCGTTTCGGGTCAAGATGATGTTGATGACTTGTTATCAAGTTTAGGATTCTAGGAGTAGCGCATGGGCTTTGAGGTCGATGAAGACATTTTACAAGACTTTTTGGTAGAAGCTGCCGAGATACTCGAGCTGCTTTCTGAGCAATTGGTTGACTTGGAAAAACAGCCGGATGATACCAATTTACTGAATGCCATCTTTCGAGGTTTCCATACCGTTAAAGGAGGAGCCGGCTTCCTCTCTCTTACTGAATTAGTAGATTGTTGTCATGGTGCGGAAAATGTGTTTGACACATTACGTAATGGTGGCCGTCCTGTTAGTTCTGAGTTAATGGATACTATCCTTGAAGCCTTGGACTGCATTAATGAAATGTTTGCGCAAGTGCAGGCCCGAGAGCCTTTAACGCCTGCGCCACAAGCTATCCTAGATGCCCTGCATAAACTGAGTCAGCCCGCTGGAGCTGAGCCCGTGGCCTCCCCTGAGCCTCCTATTACCCCCGAACCGATAGCTGCACCTGAGCCTGAAATGACACAGGAAAGTTCTGCAACTGATGGTGCTGGCATTGATGAAATTACCGAAGATGAGTTTGAACGATTACTTGATGAGCTACATGGTAATTCAAGTCCATCGAAAGCTACAGCTTCGCCAAGTGTTAGCTCGGGAGACATCACTGATGATGAATTTGAATCCTTGTTGGACGAGCTACACGGGAAGGGACAGCACAAAATTGCTGCGGCTCCTCCGCCAGCAGATGATAGTGTTATTGACGATGATGAATTTGAGCGTTTACTCGATGAATTGCATGGTGCAGGGCAAAGCCCAACTATAGCTAGTGCACCTGAGCCCAGTGAACCCGTTAAAGATACTGCTTCTGTCGCTCCAGCTCCTGCCCCAGCTCCTGCCCCAGCGGCTGCAGTTAAGCCTCAGGCGCCTGTTGCTGCGGACAAACCTGCTGCGAGCAGGGCCAATCCACCTTCTCAAGGCGAGTCTACAGTACGAGTTGATACTCGCACCTTAGATGAAATAATGAATATGGTGGGCGAGCTTGTACTGGTTCGAAACCGTTTAGTGAGTTTAGGCATCAACAGCAGTGATGAAGCAATGGCTAAGGCCGTTGCTAATTTAGATGTTGTTACTGCTGATTTGCAAGGCGGGGTAATGAAAACCCGCATGCAACCAATTAAGAAGGTGTTCGGCCGTTTTCCGCGGGTGGTGCGAGATTTAGCGCGAACACTAAAGAAAGACATTAATCTTACCCTTGAAGGTGAGGATACGGATTTAGATAAAAACTTAGTTGAAGCGCTTGCTGATCCCTTAGTTCACTTAGTGCGAAACGCGGTGGACCACGGGGTAGAAATGCCTGATGTGCGTGAACAAAATGGCAAGCCAAGAATGGGGCAAATTAAACTTTCAGCTTCGCAAGAAGGCGACCATATCTTACTGGTTATCCAAGATGATGGCGCTGGAATGGATGCAGAAAAACTTAAAAGCATTGCTATTAACAAAGGTATTCTCGATCCCGATACAGCAGCAAGAATGTCGAACACTGAGGCCTATAATCTTATTTTTGCCCCGGGCTTTTCAACCAAGGTTGAAATTTCAGACATTTCAGGTCGCGGCGTGGGTATGGACGTGGTTAAAACCAGTATCACTCAGTTGAATGGTGCAATTCATATTGATTCAAATCTAGGGACTGGAACTCGATTAGAAATTAAAGTTCCGCTTACACTAGCGATCCTACCCACACTCATGGTACTGGTTGGTAAGCAAACATTTGCTTTACCTTTAACGAATGTCAATGAAATTTTCCACTTGGATCTACGTAAGACCAATATAGTGGATGGTCAGTTGACTGTTATTGTTAGGGAAAAAGCCATTCCGCTGTTCTATTTACAAGATTGGTTGATTAGAAATGGTGCCGCCCCTAGCCGTAAAAAGCGGGAAGGTCTAGGCCATGTTGTGATAGTGCAATTAGGTATGAAACAAGTTGGTTTCGTGGTTGACAGTCTAATTGGACAAGAGGAAGTGGTGATTAAGGCCCTTGATGATTTACTACAAGGCACGCCAGGCATGGCGGGTGCCACTATAACCAGTGATGGTGGTATTGCATTAATTTTGGATATCCCAAGTTTATTAAAGCATTACGCTTAATGCTTCGAAGTTGAGAAGGTAGATGTCAATAAAGGTATTAGTTGTAGATGATTCGAGCTTCTTTAGAAGACGTGTAAGTGAAATAATCAATCAAGACCCAATGTTAGAGGTGATTGATACAGCTAAAAATGGCCGTGAAGCGGTTGAAATGGCGCAGCGGCTGAAGCCCGACGTGATTACCATGGATATTGAAATGCCGGTGTTAGATGGTATTTCAGCCGTGCGTGAAATCATGGCGTCGACGCCTACGCCTATTTTGATGTTTTCTTCTTTGACTCATCAAGGTGCGACAGCCACTTTAGAAGCACTAGAGGCTGGCGCGCTAGACTTTTTGCCGAAAAAATTTGAAGATATCGCGCGTGATAAGGAAGAAGCAACTCGCACTTTACAACAGCGAGTGAAAGCGATAGCCAGGCGTCGCGTTTTTTCTCCCCGCGCCGCTTCAGCAAATTTACGCTCTTCAGCTGCCGTGGGTTCAGCTTCTGCTGCAGAACTAAAAAGAAGGCCTGAATTAAACGCTCGCGCGGCGGCACCGGTTGCACGCACCACCACGGTCAATGAGGTTCGTAGTGCTCCCATTAATTTCAAACGAACTGGCAAAAGCTACGATATTCTCACTATTGGCACTTCTACTGGTGGTCCTGTTGCATTGCAAACAGTCTTAACAGCGCTTCCAGCGAACTTTCCACTGCCTATATTATTGATTCAACATATGCCTGCTACTTTTACAGCAGCATTCGCTGCTAGGCTTAATTCCTTATGTAAAATTAAGGTTAAGGAAGCACAAGACGGCGACCCTATTGTCAAAGGGCAAGCTTACCTTGCGCCCGGTGGTAAGCAAATGCTAGTTGAAGGCCGAGGAGCCAGTGCCCGTATTCGTATTATTGATGGTAACGATAAGGTTAATTATAAGCCTTGTGTTGATATTACGTTTGCATCTTTAGCTAAGCTCTATCAAAGCAAGGTTTTAGCTATCGTATTAACCGGAATGGGAGCTGATGGTCGCGATGGTGGCAGAATGTTGAAAAATATGGGGGCAACTATTTGGGCGCAAGATGAAAAAACGTGTGTGGTGTATGGCATGCCCCAAGCTGTAACCAAAGAAGGCATTTCTTCAGAATCATTGCCTCTTGATAAAGTGGCTCAGCGTATAATGACGGAATTTTCCTAATGGATATCTTGGGGCTATTTGGTTTATTTCTAGCATTCGCCTCATTGATAGTTGCTGAGTCATTCACGGGAGGGAATCTTTCATTTTTACTCAACCTTGCCGCCTTTGTTATTGTGGTAGGGGGGACTCTAGGTGCTGTTCTGTTCCAATCCACCGCCGATCAATTTCGCCATGCGGTAATGATGCTTCCTCAATTAGTTAATCCCCCTGTATACCCGGTAAAGCGGCAAATTACCCACTTAAAGCAATGGTCTTCTATCGCAAGAGCACAAGGTTTTTTAGCCTTGGAGTCGACTATTGAAGATAAGAATATCGATCCTTTTACTCAGAAAGGACTCTCCATGATAGTCGATGGGATCGATGCCGTAACATTACGTAGTGTGTTAGAGCAAGAAGTTGACCTTAAGCAAGAGTACTATGAACGTAGTGCTAAGGTGTATGAGGCGATGGGGGGCTACAGCCCTACAGTGGGTATAATAGGTGCGGTTATGGGGCTTATCCAAGCTATGTCTCATATTGATGATCCAAGTGTGCTTGGTCGCGGTATCGCAGCTGCTTTTGTGGCGACTATTTATGGCGTCGGCTTTGCTAACTTTATTTTTCTACCCATCTGCCACAAATTAAGGGCGCTCAATTACAAACAAGCACTTTACCATGAAATGACTATTGAAGGGTTAGTGTCCATCGTTAATGGAGAAAATGCATTAGTTATAGAGCGTCGGTTAGAGTCTTTTTCTGTTGAGAGTCACTAATATGACTCGGCGCGTTAAAAAAAAACATATCCCAGAGCATAACCACACCGAACGTTGGCTGGTTTCTTACGCTGACTATATGACCTTGATGTTTGCGCTGTTTGTTGTCCTCTACGCCGCAGCAACAGTTAATGAAGACAAATATAAGGTTGTCATAGAGAACTTTTATTCGGCAACAAAAGAGTTCTCAAAACATGTCGAAGTTTCAGATACTGAAGGTATTTTAACTAATGAAGCAGATGAAATAATAGAAGAGCAAGGGGCTGGATTATTAGAGGATGCTGGCTCAATTGTTGATGGTGGCCAAGATCTTTCGAATTTAGATCGGAATAAGCTAGGCGCGCCACTTACCTCCCTTGAAACAGAATTAAATGAAAGCCTTTTAAAAGAATTAGAGAATGGTCAAGCCAGCGTCACGCTTGATGGTGATTGGTTAACCATTGATATTAGTAGTGGCATTATCTTCCCCAGTGGCAGTGCGCAAATTTCTAACTCGTCGGCGCAGTTGCTCACTCGAATTGCTGACATTCTTTTACCCGTAAGCAACTTTTTACGAGTCAGGGGGTACACAGATAATCAAAAAATTAACAATGAAGTGTTTTCCTCTAATTGGGAACTATCAGTCGCGCGTGCGACCAGTATATTACGTCTATTAGAGCAAAATGGTATTAACCCAGCCCGATTAGCTGTCGAGGGGTATGGCGAATATTATCCGATTGTCAGTAATAAAGATGCCGCGGGCAGGCGTAAAAATCGCAGAGTGGTGATCGCGTTATCTAAGTATGCTTATGAGCCGCCCAGTACGGCGCTTCCATCGGTTAATGCATCAGGGAATCTCACCACAGAGGCGACGATAGAGCCTATACTTTCAGAAACATCGGCCGATACATCAGATTACAGTAAAATAATTGAAGTTGAGTTACCAAATGGTGGCTTACGAATAACCACACGACAGGAATAAATACTTGATAGTCTGGACAGTTGCAAATCAAAAGGGTGGGGTTGGCAAAACGACCACAGTTATCTCCCTAGCAGGTTTACTTGCTGAACGGGGTCACCGCGTTTTGTTAATTGATACGGATCCTCATGCTTCCCTAACAAGCTATCTTGGATACGATTCAGATCTAATCGATGGCACATTGTATGAGCTTTTTCAGACCCATTCACCTGATAAGGCGACGGTATTGCGATATACTTTAAAAACACCATTTGAGGGGTTAGATATTATTCCGGCGAATATGGCTTTGGCGACGCTTGATCGCGTGCTTGGCAATCGAGAAGGCATGGGACTATTTCTAAAGCGAGCACTCGATCAAGTCAGAGATGACTATGATTATGTATTGATAGATTGTCCACCTGTATTGGGGGTGATGATGGTAAATGCATTAGCAGCCTGCAGTCGGATATTGGTTCCAGTTCAAACTGAGTTCCTTGCCTTAAAAGGCTTAGAGCGGATGATCCGTACCTTCGATATTATGCAGCGTTCGCGGCCACAACCATTTAAGTATTGTGTTATTCCAACCATGTTTGATAAGCGTACTAAAGCGTCTTTAAATACGTTGCAAGCAATTAAAGATAAGCATCCGAGGGATGCGTGGAATTCAGTGATCCCGATTGATACTAAATTTCGTGATGCAAGTTTAAAGCATATTCCACCTTCTGCCTTTTCTCGAAACTGCCGTGGGGTATTTGCATATGAAACATTACTTAATCATTTACAGCAATTAGAGAATAAAGAGCAATCAAAGTAGCCTAAATGTGGCATGCTTAAGCATTAGAATTAATAATAGGAATCAGGCTAAATAATGAGTCGTTTACCCAATGAAGACGCGATGGAACGCTATTTTTCAGCGTTGCTTGACGAGCCTAAACAGGAAGCAAAAGCTACACCTGTGTCAGAGTCGCGTGCTTCGTTTACTTCTCGTGCTGTAAGTGCAAGGCCAAACAGCGAGTTGCCGCTACAAAATCTACTTAATAACGTTGCTCCTGAACAGCCAGAGCCTGAGTTGTTAACGCAGCCATTGGCTGCAGAACAGCAATCAATCGGTGTTGATTCATTATTAGAAGAGGTTGACTCACAATTAACGGGTTTAGTTTCCTTTGGCTCTGTGCTGCCTAGTGAGTTAGTGTTTGCTGAGCCTGAGCCTGAGCCTGAGCCTGAGCCTGAGCCTGAGCCTGAGCCTGAGCCTGAGCAAAGCGTTGAAGCGGTTATCGATACTCAGATAAAAGGTGAGGTCAGTTCAGCAGTTAGTCAAGCAGAGTCTAATCAATGGCGAAACATTGAGCCAGAAGATGAATTTCAAGCTTTGTTTTTTGAAGTTGCGGGCATATCTTTTGCTGTGATGTTGACTGAGCTAGGCGGGATCCACAAAATCGATAACGTGACCAGTATTTTCGGTAAGCCTGCTTGGTTTGCTGGCATGATGACGCAACGAGAAAAAAAGCTCAATGTTGTTGATACCGCTAAATGGGTGATGACGGATAATGCCCCTGAAGATATCGATTATAAGTATCTTATCTTACTTGGTGATACTTCTTGGGGGCTAAGTTGCTGTAATTTGATAGGGACAGAGAAGCTGACCAAAGATCAAGTTAAGTGGCGCCATCAAGAAGGTAAACGTCCTTGGTTGGCAGGAATGGTAAAGAAAAAGATGTGCGCATTACTTCATGTAAGTGAATTAGTTAAGTTGTTGTCGCGTGGCGTGAATATAGAAGGGGCTTAAAAGTCTTTCTTCAAAGTTTTTGTTAAAACAAGCGAGTTTTTAAACCATTATTATCAGTGTCGTGCTAATTTTATGTTAGAAAGCGATATTCTAGGTTAGAGGGAAAGCGGATGAGTGAACAACGAAATGTAGCCGAAAATGTGTCTGAAGATGAAGTGTTACAATGGGTAACATTTCAATTAGAGCAAGAGACTTACGGCATTAACGTTATGCAAGTACAAGAGGTATTACGTTATACCGAAATAGCTCCCGTGCCTGGTGCGCCTGATTACGTATTAGGCATTATTAATTTGCGTGGTAATGTTGTCACGGTTATCGATACCCGTTCTCGATTTGGATTGTGTCCATCAGAGGTCAGTGACAATTCACGTATCGTGATTATTGAAGCTGAAAAGCAAGTTATCGGTATTATGGTTGATAGTGTGGCGGAAGTGGTTTACCTGCGCGCCTCTGAAATAGATACCGCGCCTAATGTTGGAACGGAAGAAAGCGCTAAATTTATTCAAGGCGTCAGTAACCGTGATGGCCAGTTGCTGATTCTTGTTGATTTGAACAAGTTACTCAGTGATGAAGAGTGGGATGAAATGAGCGCATTATAAGCCATGTTAGACCCATTAATTCAGACGAGCCTAATTGGGCTCGCATTACTGTTAGCTATTATTTCTCTTGTTTTTTCGGCGCTGGTGCAAAAAAAGCAGGCGAAGAAAATACAAGCCTTACAGCAATTAACAAAAGAGCTATTAAAATCAAAAGAGTCCCTCAATAAGCAAATCAGAGAGCTGCATTCAGGCTCAATTGGCTTAGGGAAAAAATTTCATCAATTAAATGAAGGGTTGAAAGAGGCCGTCGAAAAACAACAAGAAATTGTTGATACCGCACCTGACAATAAACTGTATACGCGCGCTGTGAAAATGGTCGCCCTTGGCGCTGGTTTAGAAGAACTGATGAATGAGTGTGAGTTACCAAAAGCGGAAGCTGAGTTGTTGCTCAGTTTACACGGTAAGTCTCGTTAGTTTACCTGCACTGATTAATGGCTATATCTTGATATCGACTTGCTCTAGGGGATGATTCCAATGTTCTGGGAACTTTCCTTGGAGTAAGTATGAGAAACTAATCAGTTCGGCGATTACTGTATATAGAGCTTCTGGAATTTCTTCTCCCTGCTCTAAACTGTCTAAAAGTGAAAGTAAGTGCTCATCTTGATGCACGATTAAGCCTGCTTCGAGAGCGGCTTTATTTAACGCTTCTGCTTCATGTTCCTGCTTTTTCTGGCTAACCACAGGTGACTTAGATTTATCCAAATATGAAATAGCAATGGATTTTTTCATACCGAATCCTTAAATATTAAACGATGATATTGATAGCTGCTTCATTGTGTATTTCTTTACAAAAATCCTCAGTAACCTTTCCGAGGAAGCTTTGGCAATGGTTTCGTACACCAGCTTTGCTAAGTTGCTCGCTTAACAAGCCTTGGTAAGCTTGTATTCTCGCTAAATCTGCCTCATGAGTCGTGTAAAGTTTTATATCAACTATCGATTCCTCTATCACTGCATGGGCTAACATTTCATGGTCACTGATAGGTAGCTTAAGTTGTATTTGCCATTTTTTTTTGCCCTTTTCGCTTTTTTTTGGCTGTTTGATCTTCAGTTGCACTGTTTTTAATTGCTGTTGCATGAACCATGGTAATTGCATCAACCACACTTGATGGTTGGGAGTATCATGTTGCGATACTTGAATTCCTTGTAGTACATCTTTTATCGCGTGCTCTAAACTAGAGGCTTGCAAGTCTTTAAATTTCATTGTCAATGCGATCCAGCGCAGTGCCAGTTGATTGGCCTTATTTTTTTCAGGGGATAAAAGCTGTTGCAGTAACGATGTTAATGCCGATGGGCTAGTGGGAAACAGCTGACCCAGCAAAGTATGTAGCGCCTTAGGTTGACTTGTGAGGGGGAGTTTTTTTAATAAGGCGATAAGCTGAGACAAATGCGAAGACAGAGGTTGTTTTTTTGCCAAGAGAGTTAGTTGAGCCATTTGCTTATTAACTTCTTCTGCTGAGCTGGGAGCTAAAAGATCGGGTGAGCTATTTGCTACCCGGTTACTGTTAAACTCTTTTTTCTCCAGAACCTTTGCGGGTTGCGAGAGGGGCGGAGTTGAGTTTATCTTTTGAGCCATCATCTATCCTGAGGTGAAATGTCGGTAAAACCAAGCTAAAACTGCGAGAACACTGGTTAATACAAGGTATTATCTGTGCTATGATCCGCAGCCAATTATAATCATAGTGCGTAACCCATGCTGGAAGCAAAATCCCTCAGTTGCGTGAGAGAAGACAGGTTACTGTTCGAGGGTTTATCGCTTAAAGTTAAACCCGGTCAGATCATCCAAGTTGAAGGTCCAAATGGAGTGGGCAAGACCAGCTTATTCCGCTTATTAGTTGGACTTATGACACCTTACCATGGCCAAGTATTGTGGCAAGGGTTAGCTATATCTGACGATCGTGAAGCGTATCAACAAAATTTACTCTACTTAGGTCACCAGAGTGGGGTAAAGCCTGAGTTAAGTGCACTTGAAAATTTACGTTTTTATCAAAAAATGTTTGAGCCTAGCTATCAAGGCGATCTTTACAGTGTGTTGGCACAGGTTGGTTTAGCTGGGCTGGAAGAGGTGCCCGCCGCGCAATTATCTGCCGGTCAGCAAAGGCGAGTGGCATTGGCACGGCTTTGGATTTCAACGGCGCCGCTATGGATTTTAGATGAGCCGTTCACTGCCATTGATAAAAATGGCGTGAAAGTATTAGAGCAACTGTTTGTTAAACATGCAGAGAATTCAGGCATGATCTTACTCACTACCCATCAAGACCTAAATTTGCCCGCGGCTGATTTTTCTAAACTGGTGATGGTCAAGCCATCATTAGAGGAGTTGTATGTTGGTATAGGTGCGGAAAAATGCTAAACGCTTTTTATCAGGTCATGCGGCGTGAACTGTTAACGGCTTTTCGACGTATTGCTGACGTGTTTAATCCCTTATGGTTTTTTATCATAGTGATCACTTTGTTTCCTCTTGGCGTTGGGCCAGAGCCCCAGTTGTTGTTACGCATCGCCCCTGGCATTATTTGGGTGGCAGCGTTGTTGGCGTCACTACTTTCACTCGAGCGTTTGTTTAAAGATGACTTTAGCGACGGTGGTTTAGAGCAATTAATGCTCAGCCCTTATCCATTATCTTTGTTGGTCACGGCCAAGATCATTGCCCACTGGTTACTCACGGGCCTGCCTATTATCTTAATATCGCCCTTAATTGCGGTCCTACTTTCACTTGATCTCAATACTTACTGGGCCGTGTTATTCACTTTGCTGATAGGCACTCCTATTTTGAGTTTTATTGGTGCAATAGGTGTTGCGCTGACGGTTGGCTTGAGAAAAGGGGGGGTTATTCTTAGCTTAATTATGCTGCCTTTGTGTATTCCTGTATTGATTTTTTCGACCATGGCGATTGATGCTGCTAACTTTGGCCAGTCGTACATTGGTGCCTTAGCTATTATGGGCGCAATGCTTGTCACTGCGATTACCCTTGCACCATTTGCAGTTGCCGCATCGTTACGAGTTAGTGTTAGCTAATTCTTAGTGTTATCCCGTACCCGTTTAGCTTTAAATGGGTGTGGGTTGCCAACAAAGTGTATTGTTTTACGACGTTGTATTTACAACATTGTTTTTATGATTAAGTGGGCATGGTTCGCTCATTAATAAAATAGAGAGTCAATCTATGTGGAAGTGGTTACACCCTTATGCCAAAGCGCAAACTAGCTATGAACTGGCTGGAAAGCTTATACCTTGGTTTACTGTCGTTTGCTGCATTTCTTTTGCTGTTGGCTTAGTCTGGGGTTTAGCTTTCGCGCCTGCGGACTATCAGCAAGGTGATAGCTTTCGCATCATTTATATACATGTTCCCGCTGCTATTTTGTCTATGGGAGCCTACACCAGTATGGCCGTGGCGGCATTTATCGGTTTGGTTTGGCAAATTCGCCTTTCAGATATGGCCGTCGCGGCGATGGCTCCTGTGGGTGCAGTGTTTACTTTTATTGCTTTATTTACTGGCGCGGCCTGGGGCAAACCCATGTGGGGCGCTTGGTGGGTTTGGGATGCTAGATTGACCTCGGAATTGATTTTGTTATTTTTGTATTTGGGTGTGATTGCTTTATATAACGCGTTTTCAGACAAAGTGTTGGCAGGGCGAGCGGCCGGTATTCTGACCTTAGTTGGCGTGATTAATATTCCTATTATTCATTACTCGGTGGAATGGTGGAATACTTTGCATCAAGGGGCTTCCATTACCAAGTTTGATAAGCCATCCATCGCGCTTTCAATGCTTTGGCCGCTGTTAATTATGTTATTAGCATTTGCGACATTTTTTGGTGCCCTAATGTTAATGCGTTTTCGTAATGAAATTTTGCAAAGAGAAAGTCATCGTCCTTGGGTTAAAGCCTTAGTGATGGGGGGTAAGTAATGGAATTTGTAAGTTGGGCTGATTTTTTTGCGATGGGCGGCTATGGCTTTTATGTTTGGTTGTCTTTTGGTGCGACGTTTATCAGCATGCTAGGGATAGTCATTGACACGCGAATGAAGCGGGCACGATTATTTAAACAAGTACGTAATAACATTGAGCGCAACAAGCGTATGCAAGCCGCTCGCAGTATGGAGAATACGTTATGAACCCAAGACGCAAAAAGCGCCTTGCCGTTATTTTGGCGATAGTACTCGGTATAGGCTCAGCAATTGGTTTGGTGTTATATGCCTTATCGCAAAATATTGATCTGTTTTACACGCCTTCAGAACTGGTTAAAGGTAAAGGCAAACAGCTTGTTAAACCAGAAGTTGGTCAGCGGTTAAGAATTGGTGGCATGGTTATGCCGGGTTCTGTAGTACGGGACCAAAGCAGTTTAAAGGTGAGCTTCAAACTCTATGATGCGGGTGGCGATTTAGTCACTGTTGAGTTTGATGGTATTTTACCCGATCTATTTCGTGAAGGGCAGGGCATTGTAGCAATGGGCATTTTAAAAGATGCGACCACAGTCACGGCGTCGGAAGTGTTGGCTAAGCATGATGAGGAGTATATGCCCCCTGAAATTGCTGAATCACTTAAAGGGATGCAACATTTCAAGCCTGAATACACCGAAGAACAGTTAGAAGGCGCCCATAAATGATCCCTGAACTCGGTCAATTTACTTTAATCATTGCTTTCGGCTTAGCTGCTTTGTTGAGTTTTTATCCTCTTTGGGGCGCTTACAAAGGGCATGCAGGGTTAATGAATAGTGCTCGAACCTTAGCTGTATGCCAGTTCTTGTTTGTTGGGCTTTCTTATGCCTGTTTAACATACGCCTTTATTGTAAACGATTTTTCGGTGGCTTATGTGGCCTCACATTCCAACTCCGAACTACCATTGCAGTACCGTATTTCAGCGGTTTGGGGGTCACATGAGGGCTCTTTGTTATTGTGGATGCTGATTTTATCTGGCTGGACTGCCGCAGTTGCATTGCTCAGTAAAAATTTGCCATTAGAGTCTGCCGCACGTGTGTTAGCCGTCATGGGGATGTTGGGAGTAGGTTTTTACCTCTTCGTGATTGTCACTTCCAACCCCTTCGAGCGCACCTTACCTTACTTTCCTGTTGATGGCCGAGATTTAAACCCGCTGCTGCAAGATATCGGTTTGATTTTACATCCTCCAATGCTTTACATGGGATATGTGGGCTTCTCTGTAGCGTTTGCTTTTGCGATTGCTTCTTTGATGCAAGGCCGTTTAGATTCAGCTTGGGCACGTTGGTCACGTCCTTGGACGATGGCCGCATGGGTCTTCCTAACGGCAGGTATTGCCCTTGGTAGCTGGTGGGCTTATTACGAACTCGGTTGGGGAGGCTGGTGGTTTTGGGATCCAGTAGAAAACGCTTCATTTATGCCTTGGTTAGTGGGCACGGCACTGATTCATTCTTTGGCGGTATCAGAAAAGCGGGGTGTATTTAAGGCTTGGACGGTACTGTTGGCTATTTCGGCTTTCTCATTAAGTTTATTGGGGACGTTTTTAGTGCGCTCTGGCGTATTAGTGTCGGTGCACGCATTTGCCAGTGATCCAGAGCGAGGCTTATTTATTTTAGGCTTTTTGATCATGGTTATTGGTGGCTCGCTGCTGTTGTATGCTTTTAAAGCCAATGCAGTTAAAAGCCGTGGTAGTTACAGCTTGTTTTCACGTGAGTCATTTTTACTGGGCAACAACATTTTGCTGATTGCTGCTCTTATTGTGGTGTTGCTGGGAACTCTATTACCTTTAGTACATAAAGAAATGGGCTTAGGCAGTATTTCGATTGGTGAACCCTTCTTTAATCGTATCTTCACCGTATTAATTGTGCCATTTATGTTGCTATTGGGTGTAGGCCCGTTGGTTCGTTGGAAAAAACAAAATCCCGGTGATTTAGTCGCAACACTGTTGGTTGCCATTGTCGCCTCCGTTGTTCTAACCGCTTGTTACATTATGGTCAGTACCCCTTACGTTACTTGGCTGGCTTTGTTGGGTTGCTTCTTAGGGGTTTGGGTTGTGGTAACGTCTTGCCAAGAAACTTGGCTGCGAGCAACTCATCGTCATCGTTTTTTCACTGGGGTTAAAAAACTCAGTATTAGTCACTGGGCGATGATTACTGGCCATATTGGTTTTGCTGTGATGGTCATAGGTATCACCATGACGCAAAATTACAGCATTGAAAAAGATGTGAGAATGGTGCCTGGGGATCAAATTGAATTTGAGCATTATCGTTTTACCTTTGAAGGGGTAGATGCGCTAAAAGGCCCAAATTTTGATGGTCATACTGGGGTGTTGCGAGTGGATAGAGGTGATAAGTACGTGACGACCATGCGCGCAGAAAAACGCTTTTATCGGGTGCAGCGCAATGTGATGACTGAAGCAGCGATTGATGCTGGTTTCACTCGCGATCTTTATGCGGCTCTTGGTGAGCAGCTGGATAATGGCGCTTGGGCATTACGTATTTACTACAAACCATTTATCCGTTGGATTTGGTTTGGGGCCCTCATTATGGCTTTTGCCGGAGTGCTGATGATGTTAGATAAGCGCTATCGCTTTAGTGGAAAAGGAATGAGTAATGGACAATAAGCCTCGTCTTTGGCTCTTTCTGCTGCCCTTGGGGATATTTTTAGCGGCCGTGGTGTTCTTATTTAAGGGATTGTATTCTGATCCATCTAAATTAGAGTCGGCGTTGATTGGTCAACCCGTACCCACTTTTACCTTGCAAGATCTCTATGAGCCAGAAACGCGTCATGATGCGTCGATTTTCAAAGGTAAGCCGATGTTACTTAATGTTTGGGCGACTTGGTGCCCAACTTGTTATGCAGAGCATACTTACTTGAACAAGTTGGCTGCTGACGGTGTTTACATTGTAGGTTTGAATTATAAAGACGATAGAGAAAAAGCCATTCGCTGGTTGACGGATTTAGGTAATCCTTATCAAGTGAGCTTGTACGATAAAGACGGCATGTTAGGGTTGGATTTAGGCGTGTATGGGGCACCTGAAACTTACTTAATAGACAGTCAAGGTGTGATCCAATATCGTCATGTCGGTGATGTTAACGATCACGTTTGGCAGCAAACCTTATTACCTATTTTTAAGGATTTGAAGTAATGCGTATTATTACTTTATTGCTTATTTCATTGATGAGCAGCGCGGGTTTAGCAGCAATTCAAGTTTACGAGTTTGATAACCAAGAGCAGGAAGTTCTTTATCAGCAGTTAACTAAGGAGTTGCGTTGCCCTAAATGCCAAAACCAAAACATTGCAGATTCAAATGCGCCATTGGCACAAGATTTACGCCAAAAGGCATATGAATTAGTTAAAGAAGGCAAGAATAGGGAGCAAGTGGTTGATTATATGGCCGCTCGTTTTGGTAATTTTGTCACCTATGATCCACCCATGACACCCGCGACGATCTTCTTGTGGTTAGGGCCGCTATTTTTTGTGTTGGGTGGGTTAGCTGTATTGGTTTTCAGAACGCGTAAAAATGCCGCCTTAGCTGAAAAACCGGTGATGGATCCAGCAGAGCAAGCAAGGCTGGAGCGAATTTTAAATGGAGATAAAGACTAATGCTGCTTTTTTGGCTGTTATGTATTTTGCTGTTAGTCATTGCTAGCTTAGCTTTAATCGTACCGGTTTTAAGAAACCGTCAAGTGATTGAAGCTGATCGAGATAGTCTGAATAAAACCTTGTACAAAGGACGCGTTAAAGAAATTGAGCAAGACGTTGAGCAGGGGCTTGTGGCTGAGCAAGCTGCGGTTCTGACTGAACTGCAGCAAAATTTGTTAGAAGATGTGGTAGAGGCTAAATCATCGGCTCAGCGTATTAATTTAACTTTGCTATTGCTCCCAGGAATCATATTATTTTTTGGGGTATGTATTGGCCTATATTTACAATATGGCGCGGGTCAACAAGTGAGTCATTGGCAAAGTGTGATGACCAACTATGAAGCCCTACAGCATAAAATGACCATGCAGGATGGCCAGCCTCCTTCAAAACAAGAAGTTGACGATTTTATGTTAGCCTTACGTACTCATCTTGCTAATCAACCCGATGACACGCAAGGTTGGTTGATGTTGGGCCGCCTTGCTTTTGCCTTACGCGACGGCCAATTGGCCCAAGATGCACTACATAAAGCTTATAAACTATCGCCAGCAGACAGTCATGTACGTGTCGCATATGCTCAAGCGTTGTTGCAGACAGAGGATGTGTTAAAGCTTAAACAAGCGGAAAACCTGATTATTGCTACCGTAGGGCTTGAGCCAGATAATATTCCAGCCTTATCTGTCTATGCCTTTATGGCGCTGCAACAAGAAGACTTTGCGGGCGCGATTGAACGCTGGCGTAAAATACTGCCTTTGCTCGCGCCATCGAGTGAACGCTATGGCATGGTTAAAAACAGTATCGCTTATGCCCAGCAGCAACTGGCGAAAGCAAATGAGGCGAAAAAGGGCTCGCCAGCAGGCTCGATGACTTATCAAGTAAAAGTGACGATTAACGAGCAAGTCGATTTACCTGAAACGGGTTATTTGTTTGTTTTTGCGCAAATGGTTAATGGTCCTAAGATGCCACTAGCGGCAAAGAAACTGCCTTTATCTGAGTTTCCAGCCACTGTCACCTTGTCTGATGCTGACGCGATGATGCCTGAGTTAAAGTTAAGCCAACAAGCTGAGTTTATTATCAAGGCTCGCATATCTAATGATGAGAATGTAGCGGTTGCGGCAGGAGAGTGGGAAGGTGAGAGTAGTGTGATTAAATCGGGTCAAAAAGGTGTCATAGAAATAGCCATCGATCATAAGATATAGTGTTACTATTAATCTAGTCAGCGCTGCAGTGCTGACTGGTTTAATGCTCTTTTTGTGTATTTTATAGGTATGTATGTGATCTACGCTTTATTTAACCGACTATCTGTAGTGATAGTGGGAATTTTTTTGTTCTTCTCTGCATCTGTAGCAGCCATTAAGCCTGTCGACGACAGTCTAATTAGCGATCCTTTTGAAGGGGTGAACCGCGTAGTTTGGGATTTTAACTACGCCCTAGACCAGTCAATCTATGTTCCCGCGACTAAAGCCTATCTGCATCTCCCTGAGGGGAGCCGAGAAGCCATCAATAACTTTATTTTGAACTTTGATGAGCCTTCTAGCGCAGTTAACCATTTGTTGATGCTTGATATTGAGTCATCAATGGGGAGCGTCATGCGCTTTGTAGTCAATACTACATTTGGTATTGGTGGGTTGATTGATGTTGCTGGGCGCAGTGGTTTAAAGCGTAATAGGGCCGAATTCCAAAGCGTATTAGCGATGGTTGGGGTCAATCATGGGCCTTACCTCATGGTGCCATTTTATGGCCCTCGCACCACTCGAAAATTGGTCGGTGGGATTGTTGATGGGCTGTATTTCCCATTCAGTGAGTTTACTTACTTTGAATACTTACTTCATTGGGGAACAGACGCGCTATATAAACGTGCTATTTTATTGGATCAAGATCCTTTAATTAAGCAATCACTGGACTCGTATATTTTTATTCGTGATAGTTATATTCAATATCAGAACTTTCAAACGGAAGGCTCTAACCTTGTTTCCCCTATAGGGCCGTCTCTATCAGATGAAGAATTGGAAGAGTTTATGAATGAGTAAAAGCAGTTATACACTTGCTGACTTTACCTTTCTAGTTATTGAAGATGAGGCGGTTTTTCGCGAGCAATTAGCGGCCTTTTTAAAGCAACGGGGCGCTATCGTTGCAAAAGCAGAAAATGGCCGTCATGGGCTGACTCTTGTTGCCGATTTAAAGCCAGACTTAGTGCTGTGCGATTTGTATATGCCTGAAATGAACGGTCAGGAAGTCATTAAGTCTATTTTGCGTAAGTATCCGAATCTGCCTGTTATTGTCATATCGGCAGCAAGTGAAATGGTTGAGATAGAAGAAGCATTGCGTCACGGCGCGAAAGATTACTTCATGAAGCCACTGCAAAACTGGCTCACAATAGAACAAAGTATTTTATCGATTTTAAAACCGAAATTATCGGGTTTTGAAGTACTATCGAATAAACATATGGCCGATGCTGAATTAATGAGTCATATGGCCCACTTTCGTCAAGATGATCCAGCTTCTACGCTTTTGATGCAAGAGTTAGCGAGTGCAAAAAACTTTGACATCAGTGGTTTTTCTTTCCGTGTTGACTCGCAACCGTTGGGTTTGCTACTTGTTCATTATCCATTAAGTCAGCATGAGGTATGTGTGTTTGTGCTTGATGTTTCTTTGTTTGGTACTGAAGCGGCTGTTATAGGGGTTTTGCTTAAAAGTTTACTTAATGACTCATACCGTCAACATCAGTCAAATAGCCATTATCGTTTGCGATCACCAGCTCAAATGATTCGCTTTCTAAATGATCAAATACATGATTTAGCATTGTCACATCCAGTTAATGCAATCCAATGTTATCTTGATGCTAGCCGACATTGTCTGACTTATTCAAATGCTGGCTTTGCCCCCCCTAATAAATTATTTCAATACACGGGGATGGGACTTGGTATATTAGCAGGGCACAGGTATCAGCAGGATCGGATCGCGCTCCCTAACTTGCTTAAGTTAAACTTTACCTCTCAACTGGGCAATGTGTTGAAATTAGATGTATCAAAGAATGAATCGGTGCCACTATAATCGAGTGACACCTAGAGAGGCTGGCGCGTCTATTTTACTGCTAATAGATCTTTATTATTATCTAAAATACTTTGGCCAATACCATCTACTTCAAGTAATTGGTCGACATTTTTAAACTGACCAATCTCTTTACGATAAGCAATAATCGCTTTTGATTTTTTCTCACCAACCCCCTTTATTTTAGTGAGCTCGCCTTCAGTTGCAGTATTAATATTAATCACTTGTTGGCTAACTGCTGTTATCTCTTGAGTAGCGCCAGTATCTGTTGCTGTATCGGCTGCTAAGGCAACTTGGCTCATAGATGTTACTGCAAATAAAGATGCGGCAATAAACGTACGTAGTTTCATAATTATCCTCTATTGATTATTTTGTTAGTTGCAGGGGTAAAGGTAGGAGATAAATTTGATAATAAATGGTTTTTTACTCTTTATTGTGAAATGTATCAATAAAGTGGTTGCTAAACTTTATTTGGCAACATAAGTATTTGGCAAGAGCAGTGGATAAATATGAATGGGGCCAGCACATGAAGGAATTATTCATGTGCTGGCTTATTATGTGTGAAAATTATTCAGGAGGGGTTAAGGCAGAACGAGTTTGAAGGGTTTGACTTCAACATTTGCATAAACACCTGCGGCTACATAAGGATCCTGCTCTGCCCAAGTCTTCGCTTCATCAATAGACGAAAATTTAGCAATTACTACCGATCCGGTAAAGCCTGAATCCCCTGGATTTTCGTTGTCTATGGCTGGTGATGGACCTGCCACCAACAGGCGTTGTTCGGCGTTTAGTGCTTCTAGGCGGGCAAGATGAGCTGGCCGAGCTTGCTGGCGCAGTGCTAAGCTGTTAGCAACATCTGAAGCATAGATGGAGTACCACATAAGATTATTCCTTATCTTCTTGAGGGAGATACTTGTATAAATAAATACCAGTGAGAAAGGTAAAAATGAGCATTAAACCCATCAAACCAAATACTTTAAAGTTGACCCAAATATCTTGCGATAGGTAGAAAGCTACGTAAACATTCAGGGTACCGCAGAAAATAAAAAACACCGCCCAAGCAATATTTAAATTATGCCAAACTGCCTCAGGTAGGGTGAGCTCTTTACCGAGCATTTGTTTTATTAAGTTCTTCTTAAGCACATACTGGCTGAACAATAATCCCGCAGCAAACAGGCAATAAATCACCGTGACTTTCCACTTTATAAACGCATCATCACGTAAAATAAGGGTGAGAGCACCAAATGCAATGACCATCACAAAGGTAATGAGGTGCATTTTTTCTAATTTTTTATATTTAAACCAGTTGAAAGCGAGCATGATACCGGTTGCTAACATCAGCGCGGCAGTGCCAACATAGATGTCGTAAAATTTGTAAGCAACGAAAAAAATAATTAGCGGGATAAATTCAAAAAACTGTTTCATTGTCATCATCAAATCGTTAATTAATGAGATGTGTAGTGTACTGTTTTCTTCGTTGATAAAAAAGTTACTTTATCGGGTCAAACAGGTGTCAGCTGAGCTAACAGATACCTATTTGATGATGTTTAAGAGTGTGCGTCACAGGCGAGAGCAGCAACTAATGCTTGTTTTAATTCATTTTGCTGCTCAGAGTTTAATGCGTGACCGTCTTCGGTAGTGACAATGAAAAAATCTTCTACCTGTTCACCTATTGTGGTGATTTTTGCTGTATGCAGCACCACATCTAGCTTTTGGAAAACATCCCCGATGGTTGCTAGTAAGCCGGGTGAATCATAAGCAATCAACTCCATCATGGTGCGATGATTTTTATTACTGAGAAAGTTCACTTGAGTGGCGACCGAAAACTGCTTTTTTCGGCGCGACAATCGCTGGGTGCGTGCGACCACTTTTTCTGGGTGAGTCAATGCTTGCTCTAATGCCGGCTTTATTTCACGCGTTCGGTCGATGGCTAACGGCTCGCCATCTGGCTCTAACACAATAAACGTGTCTAGGGTGTAGCCGTCACGACTATTCATAATGGTCGCGTCGTGAATGTTGAGGTTTTTATTGTTTAACTCGGTGGCCACAGTGGCAAATAAGTCTAATGAATCTTTACAATAGATGAACACTTCATTGCCTCCTCGAGAGGCGCGCTTGCTGATCACCACTAGGGGTTTGTCTTTCTCATAGTGCTGCAGAATATACTCGCTGTGCCAAGCAATCTGCGACGGTGTGTGGCGTAAGAAATAGTCTGCTTTAAAGCGCTTCCAAAGGGTTTCTACGGCGTTTGAGTTAAATGCCTTACTGAGTAACTTGTTCAGTGCTTGTTGCTTGTGATCGCGGATACGGCTACGTACGTCAATGGGTTTTTCTAGGCCTCGTCTGAGGGCTTTCTGGGTTTGATAATAGAGCTCTTTGAGTAACGCGCCTTTCCAGCTATTCCAAACATCATCATTGGTTGCACAAATATCGGCGACGGTAAGCAGCAACAGGTAATTAAGGTATTTTTCATCTTGTACAACACGCGCAAATTCGGTGATCACATCTGGGTCTTGAATATCACGGCGCTGCGCTGTTACCGACATAACTAAATGATGTTTAACTAACCAAGCGACCAAACGACCATCATGAGCACTTAAACCGTGTAAATCACAAAATGCTTGGGCATCAATGGCGCCGAGTTCAGAATGGTCGCCTTTTCTCCCCTTGGCTATATCATGAAAAATAGCGGCCAAAAAAAGTAATTCAGGCTTTTTAATAGTTGGAAAAAGATCGCCACAAATAGGGTGTTCTACTTTTGATTCCTTGGTCGGGAAATTGTAAATATACTTAATCAGTCGATGAGTATGTTCATCTACAGTGTAAGCGTGGAAGAGGTCAAATTGCATTTGTCCTAAAATTTTATTCCACTGCGGAATGTAAGCGGCTAAAACGCCATATTTGTGCATTAAGGTAAGGGGTAAGCCCATTCCTCTAGGGTGTTTAAGCAGAGCCATGAATTTTTCACGACAAGGTGGTATGTCTTGTAACCAATACGTGAGTCGACGTCGACTTTCTCGAATTTCACGTAAGGTTGTGGAATAAATGCCTTTGATATTTGGGTTGTCAGCAATGTGCAGGAACAGTTGTAAAATGCTTTCGGGACGATGAAAAAATTCCCCAGCCGTCACGAGTACGATCAGATCGCCCTTGAGCTGAAAATGATCATCAATGGGCACTGATTCTATTTCAGCATTGCCTAAAATATCTTCATCAAAATGTTGTAGTAACATTTCGTTCAGCTCTGCCACTCGCCGTATGGTGCGATAGAACTGTTTCATCATGGTCTCTATGCCAGCATTACCTTGTCCTTGATAGCCTAGTTTGGTGGCAACATCGGTTTGGTAGTCGAACAGTAGGCGGTTGTCGGCACGATTAGTGACGAGGTGTAAGGCAAAACGGATCTTCCAAAGAAAGTTCTGACACTCAAGTAACTCACGATATTCAGCTTGGGTGAGATAATTATCGATGGTCATTTCAAGTAAGTTCGCTGCGCCAAAATGGCGCCTTGCTACCCAATATAAGGTATGAAGATCACGTAAACCGCCGGGGTTACTTTTTATGTCAGGCTCAAGGCTATAACCATTATCGCGATAATTGAGATGACGCTGGCGTTGCTCTTCGCGTTTCGCACTAAAGAAGGCAGTAGAAGGCCAAAATGTTGGAGCATGTAATCGCGTTTTAAGGGTTGTAAAGGTGGTTTCATTACCAATGATTAAACGACTCTCAATAAGGTTTGTCGCAATAGTAATATCTTCTAACCCCAATTGAATACAATCATCAATGGTTCTTACGCTATGGCCAATTTCGAGACGCAAATCCCACAGGAAAGTAATAAATGCACTGATTTGTTGCTCGATTTCAGAGCAAAGAGGCTGAGCGCTTAATAGTAATAAGTCGATGTCTGATTTTGGGTGAAGCTCACCGCGACCGTAGCCGCCAACAGCGACTAAGCTAAGCTCTTTCGCCATTCCATCGGTAAATTTATGCCAAAGTCGAGTTAACAGCTGGTCCATAAAATCGGAGCGCTCTAGCACCAGCTCACTGATATCATCCAGCTGACTGAAGGCCGCTGCTTGTTTAGCGTTAAACTCCGCCATTGCCTCTTTGACACTCTTAAGTGACAGGTCGTCTAAAGCTAATGTCTCAGTGGCTTGCATGGGCAGCTCCTATTTATGGTTAAAGTAGTGGAATTGGCCTAGGCGTGATTAATCACTCGTTCAATGGTTTCGTCTTGACGTAGGGTTAATATTTCGCAGCCTGTTTCTGTCACCAGTAAAGTATGCTCCCACTGTGCAGAGCGGGAACCGTCTTTGGTTGTGACCGTCCAACCATCTTTTTTATCTAATTTAGTATGTCGCTTACCTAAATTGATCATAGGTTCAATGGTGAAGCACATGCCAGGCTCTAAAATAAGCAACGCATTGGGGTCGGTTTTGCTTTTATAGTGCAGCACTTGCGGCTCTTCATGAAAGGTTGCGCCAATACCGTGGCCACAATATTCACGTACAACCGAGAACCCGTTTTGTTCGGCATGGGCTTGTATCACTGCACCTATCTCGCCAAGGCGAATACCTGGTTTAACTAACTTAATGCCTTTGTATAAACATTCTTGTGCGTTTTGCACTAATTTTTTCGTCAACGGATTCGCGTCGCCGACCACAAACATTTTTGATGTATCACCGTGATAACCGTCTTTAATCACTGTGATGTCGATATTAATAATATCGCCATTACGTAGTTTTTTGTGGTTTGGGATACCATGACAAACCACTTCATTTACCGAGGTACAGATAGATTTAGGAAAGCCGTGATAATTTAATGGTGCGGGGATGGCTTGTTGTACATCAACAATAAAATCATGACATTTTTGATTCAGCTCGTCTGTTGTTACCCCTTTTACAACAAAGGGTTCGATCATTTCTAGCACATCGGCAGCCAGTTTCCCAGCAATGCGCATATTTTCAATTTCTTCAGCTGTTTTGATTACTACACTCATGATTATCTCTTCTTTTGTGTGACTGGCGCGGGGATGTTTTTGTCGCCAATTCCGCATCTCAGATTGTGATTATGACTTGGGTATGGTATAAAGCGCGCCGGGAATTGGCAATGTGAAATTACATTGTTAACCAATAATCGGTCACGATTAAGTAGCCGACAACCCGAAATCAACTTAATTAAACAACACACACACATCGTCACATATTTCGGGGTGCCTGTTAAGGGTCGAGATTATGGGATGTGTGGAGGCCTAACCCCAAGAGGAATTTAACATGGCTAATGTATCAATGCGCGAAATGCTGAAGGCTGGTGTGCACTTCGGTCACCAAACTCGTTACTGGAACCCAAAGATGAAGCCTTTCATCTTCGGCGCTCGTAATAAAGTACACATCATCAACCTTGAGCAAACAGTTCCAATGTTCAACGAAGCTCTGGATTTCATTTCTGGCGTTTCTGCGAAAAAAGGTAAAGTTCTTTTTGTTGGTACTAAACGTGCAGCAAGCGTGGCAGTAAAAGAAGCAGCAATAAGCTGTGACCAGTTCTACGTAAACCACCGCTGGTTAGGTGGTATGTTAACAAACTGGAAAACTGTTCGTCAGTCTATCAAGCGTCTAAAAGAGCTAGAAGCTCAAACTGAAGATGGCACATTTGATAAGCTAACGAAGAAAGAAGCGCTAATGCGTTCTCGTGAACTTGAGAAGTTAGAGAAAAGCTTAGGTGGTATCAAAGACATGGGCGGTCTACCTGACGCACTATTCATCATTGATGCAGACCATGAGCATATCGCTATCAAAGAAGCGAACAACTTAGGCATTCCTGTAGTTTCTATCGTTGATACTAACTCAAACCCAGACGGCGTAGATTTCATTGTTCCAGGTAACGATGATGCTATCCGTGCGGTACAGTTATACCTAACTTCTGCTGCTGATGCAGTAAAAGCAGGTCGTCAACAAGATATCGTTGTACAGGCTGAAGAAGACGGCTTTGTAGAAGAAGCTGCAGAGTAATAACGGCTTTCGCCCTTATTAACCAAACCATTTTTTTTGGTTAACAGGGGCCCTCAGGCCCCTGTTTTTCATCTTTTTATTGTTGAGGAAACTCAAAATGGCAATTACTGCTGCTCAAGTTAAAGAACTGCGCGATCGTACCGGTGCGGGCATGATGGATTGTAAAAAAGCACTTCAAGAAACCAATGGTGATATCGAAGCTGCTATCGAATTTATGCGTAAAAATGGCCAAGCAAAAGCGGCTAAAAAAGCAGGTAACATTGCTGCTGAAGGTGCTATCTTAATCAAAACTGCAGGTAATGTTGCGGCTTTAGTTGAAGTTAACTGTCAAACAGACTTCGTAGCTAAAGATGTGAACTTCCTAAGTTTTGCTAATGAAGTGGCTGATGCAGCTGTTGCTTCTAAAGTAACCATCGAAGAGCTACAAGCGCAATTCGAAGAAAAGCGCATTGCACTTGTGACTAAAATTGGTGAAAACATCAATGTACGTCGCGTGTCTTACGTTGAAGGTGTAAACCTGGCTTCATACTCGCACGGTTCGACAATTGGTGTTGTTGTTGCAGGTGAAGGTGATGTTGATTCACTTAAGCACATTGCAATGCACGTTGCAGCGAGCAAGCCTGAATACGTTAACCCTGAAGACGTACCAGCTGAAGTTGTTGAAAAAGAGCGTGAAATTCAAATCGATATCGCGATGAATGAGGGTAAACCTCAAGAAATCGCTGAGAAGATGGTTGCTGGCCGTATGAAGAAGTTCACAGGTGAAGTTGCCCTAACTGGCCAACCTTTCATCATGGAACCAAAGAAAACGGTAGGCGTTGTGCTTAAAGAGAAAGGTATCTCTGTTTCTAGCTTCGTACGTTTAGAAGTGGGTGAAGGTATCGAGAAGAAAGAAGAAGACTTTGCTGCTGAAGTTGAAGCGCAAATTGCAGCTTCTAAAGCTAAGTAAGCTCTGCTTTTGTAGATCATAAGTATTAGCCGCGGCCATTGCTGCGGCTGTTTTGCAACTAGGAATCGCGTAAAATGAGTACCAATCCGAAACCAAGCTATAGACGAATTCTGTTAAAACTAAGTGGTGAAGCCTTGATGGGCGAAGAAGGCTTTGGCATTGATGCCAAAGTACTAGAACGCATGGCGCAAGAAATTAAAGAATTAATTGAACTAGGTGTTCAAGTTGGATTGGTCATCGGTGGCGGTAACTTATTCCGCGGCGAAGGCTTAGCGAAAGCGGGTATGAATCGCGTAGTGGGTGACCACATGGGCATGTTGGCAACGGTGATGAATGGTTTAGCCATGCGTGACGCTTTGCATCGTGCATATGTTAATGCTCGCTTGATGTCCGCCATTCCGTTAAAAGGTGTGTGTGACGATTATAACTGGGCAGAAGCAATCAGCCTACTTAAGTCTGGTCGAGTGGTTATCTTTTCAGCCGGTACTGGCAACCCCTTCTTTACGACTGACTCAGCAGCATGTTTACGTGGCATTGAAATTGAAGCTGACGCCGTGCTAAAAGCAACGAAAGTTGATGGTGTTTATGATGCTGACCCTATGAAAAATCCTGATGCGGTTTTGTATGATGAACTTGATTATTCTACTGTTCTTGAAAAAGAGCTGAAGGTAATGGACCTTGCGGCCTTTACACTGGCTCGTGATCATGGTCTGCCAATCCGTGTGTTTAATATGAACAAGCCTGGAGCGCTACGTCGCGTGGTTATGGGTGAAAGTGAAGGCACAGTGATAAAAGCGCCAAGTGTTTCAGAAGAAGAATAAGGCTACTTGGTTGATATAATCTAGCCTAAAATGTTTAAAAGGAATATACCGTGATTAATGAAATTAAAGACGACGCTCAAACGCGCATGAGCAAAAGTATCGATGCACTGAAATCGCAACTGTCTAAAATTAGAACAGGCCGCGCGCATCCAAGTTTATTAAGCAACATCACCGTATCATATTACGGCGCAGATACCCCTCTTAACCAAGTGGGTAACGTAAGTACTGAAGATTCTCGTACGCTTACCGTGACAGTATTTGATCGCGCAATGATCCAAGCGGTAGAAAAAGCAATTATGTCTTCCGACCTAGGGCTGAACCCTAACTCAGCAGGCGCCGTGATTCGCATTCCTCTTCCTGCGTTAACGGAGGAGCGCCGTAAAGACCTTATCAAAGTCGTTCGTGCAGAAGCTGAAGCTGGCCGTGTGGCTATCCGTAATATTCGTCGCGATGCTAATAGTGATTTAAAGGCATTAGAAAAAGAGAAAGAAATCAGTGAAGACGAATTACGTAAGTCTGAAGATGATGTGCAAAAATTAACGGATGCAGCCATTAAAGAAGTGGATAGTATTCTAGCGATTAAAGAAAAAGAGCTAATGGAAATCTAAATTCGCTTAGATATTAGCTGTTAACGCCGTGTGTTAACACGGCGTTTTTTTGTCCATCACGAGAGGTTATTTGTGCAGGAAATGAATGTCGTTCCTCAACACGTTGCAATTATCATGGACGGTAATGGGCGCTGGGCAGAGCAAAAAGGCAAAATTCGTGTTTTTGGTCATCAAGCCGGTGTTAAATCTGTAAGACGTTGTGTATCGTTTGCCACGCAAAATAAAATTAAAACCTTGACCCTGTTTGCGTTTAGTAGTGAAAACTGGAAACGGCCGCCTGCTGAAGTTTCAACACTCATGGAATTGTTTTTCACGGTACTTAATCGTGAAGTAAAAAAATCACATAAAAATAATATTTGTCTACGCATTATTGGTGATTTGAGTGCTTTTTCACCGCGCCTACAAGAAAAAATAAAACAAGCTCAACAGCTTACTAAAGATAACTCAGGTCTAATCTTAAATATTGCGGCAAACTATGGTGGCCGTTGGCACATCGCGCAAGCGGCACAGGCATTGTCGGGTAAGGTGCTAGCGGGCGACATTAAAGTAGCGGACGTCACCGAACAGGCGCTAGATAATGAAATTAGAAAACTGCCATTAACAGACGTCGATTTAATGATTCGCACAGGTGGGGAGCAACGCATTAGTAACTTTTTACTCTGGCAGCTGACATATGCAGAGCTGTACTTTACTGATACACTTTGGCCAGATTTTAACGAAGATAGCTTTGCTTTGGCATTGTCTAGTTTCGGTAACAGGGAACGACGCTTTGGCCATACCAGTGCTCAAGTGCAAGCATTAAAACAAGGGTAGCTTTTTGTTAAAACAACGAATTATTACGGCCGGTGTGTTAGCTCCAATGACCATAGCCGCCATTTTTTTACTTCCTTTAAAACTATTTTCTTTACTGGTTGCTGCCATTTTTTTGTTAGCTTCTCGTGAATGGGGAAGCCTCGTCTCTCGTGAAAAGCGAGCATTTATCCTCTATCCATTTGGCTTGGTGTTGGGCGCTTCCTTAATCGCTATTCCGGTCGAGGGGATTTGGCTGACGCAGATAAACCATTATGTCTTAGGTATATTAAGTGCTGGAGGTTTATGGTGGTTATGCTGTTTAGCGTTGGTGCTCACTTTCCCTAACAGCGCAAAACTATGGCAAAGCCAAGCTTGGCTAAAAGGAATATTTGGTCTGCTGACCTTAATGCCGTTTTTTTGGTCGTTATTAACGTTGCGCAGTGTTAACTTCTACCACGAGCCGCAGCAAGGCGCGTGGTTGGTGCTTTTCGTTATGTTATTGGTTTGGGGCGCCGATACCGGCGCTTATTTTACGGGTAAATCCTTGGGTAAGCATAAATTGGCACCTAAGGTAAGCCCCGGCAAGACCATTGAAGGCTTTGTTGGTGGTTTGATATCAACGGTGATCATTGCTTTTATTGCTATGTATGCTTTTGCAATTGAAGCTGACAAACAACTTTTGTTTATCGTTGCGGCTGTTATTACCAGCTTGGCATCAAGCCTAGGTGATTTGAGTGAAAGTATGTTCAAACGTCAAGCGGGCATTAAAGACAGTGGAACATTGTTGCCGGGTCATGGTGGCGTGCTTGATCGCATCGATAGTTTAACGGCCGCGTTGCCGGTGTTTACCCTTTGTTATATTGCTTGGTTGTAATTTGTGATGAAAAAACTGGCAATTCTTGGCGCAACAGGCTCTATTGGTAGCAGCACTTTAGCTGTTTACGCTGAAAACATTGAAACGATGTCGCTGACTTTGTTGAGTGCGTGGCGTAACGTCGACAAGATGGTTGAGCTATGTCGCCTTCATCAAGTTCCCTTCGCTTTTATGTCATGCCCTAGCGCGAATACACAGCTGAAACAGCAGTTGCAGCAAGATGTAACTCAAGTCTTAGTTGACCAAGCTGAATTTGAAGCATGTATCGCTGGTGTTGAAGTTGATGCTGTTATGGCCGCTATTGTTGGCGCGGCCGGTCTTGCTCCGACCTTAGCAGCGGTGAATGCTGGTAAACAAGTGTTCCTAGCTAATAAAGAAGCCTTAGTGATGTCTGGGGCGCTATTTATGGACGCGGCGCAACGCAGCGGTGCGCAAGTGCTACCCGTTGACAGTGAGCATAATGCTATTTTTCAGTGTTTACCGCCTGAATGCCAAGGAGCTATTGGTCACTGTAACCTCAAACAAAGTGGTATTTCACAACTGATATTAACGGGCTCCGGTGGACCATTTTTAACCACACCTATTAGTGAATTCAAGCACCTTACTCCAGCACAAGCAGTCAATCACCCAAACTGGTCAATGGGGCCAAAAATTTCAGTTGATTCGGCTACGATGATGAATAAGGGCTTAGAGTACATTGAAGCGAAGCGCCTGTTTAATACCGAAAAATCTGATATTCAAGTGTTGATACACCCGCAATCCGTGATCCACTCGATGGTGCAGTACATCGATGGTTCTGTATTAGCGCAGATGGGGCTACCAGATATGCGCACCCCCATTGCTCATGTCATGCAATATCCTGAACGTATTCAAAGTGGGGTTGCTCCCCTTGATTTTACACAAATTAGTCAGTTGACTTTTGCTGCGCCAGATTTTGAACGTTACCCCTGCCTTAAACTTGCAATTGAAGCTTGTTACGCAGGGCAAGGTGCTACCACTTTACTCAATGCCGCAAATGAAATTGCGGTAGAGGCTTTTTTACAACACAAAATTCGTTTTGACCAAATCGCATCAATATCCGCGGATGTGTTATCCATGTTTGCTAATAGCCAGGCTTCATCAATTGAAGAGGTGATGGCTCTAGATGGTTTAGCACGTAATAAGGCATTGAGTTTAGTTGCAACAAGGGTGAGGCAAGCTTAGCCATGATAGACTTTTTCTGGAATACGGCCTCTTTTATTATTGCGTTGGGAATTCTCGTGACCATCCACGAATTTGGTCACTTCTGGGTCGCAAGGCGCTGTGGCGTTAAAGTGCAGCGCTTTTCTGTTGGATTTGGTCCGTCTCTATACACCCGAACGGCACAAGATGGCACTGAGTACACTCTTGCTGCAATCCCTTTGGGTGGATATGTCAAAATGCTCGACAGCCGTTTAGAGAAAGTGCAAGAGCAAGATTTGCACTTAGCGTTCAATTGTCAATCGGTTTGGAAACGCATTGCAATAGTGGCCGCAGGACCGGCTGCCAATTTTATTTTGGCCATCATCGCTTTTTGGCTTGTGTTTATGCTTGGCACCACCACTGTTAAACCTATGGTGCCCGAGGTTGAGGTTAACTCACCAATAGCTGCTGCGGGCCTTGAAACCCCTTTTGAAGTGATCGCTATTGGTGATACTAAAACACCTGATTGGCAAGAAGTGAATCTAGCGTTGGCTGGCTACATTGGGGATGAGGAACTGACTCTTTCTTATATCGGCCCTGCGAGCAATCAAGTTAAACAAGTGGTCATTGACTTAAGTCAATGGCAGTTTGATCCCAAGAAAGTATCACCTATTGAGAGCTTAGGCTTCAAACCCTATCGGCCAACAGTCCACTTAGAAGTCGCGCAAATAACACCTAACTCTGCCGCCGAGCAAGCGGGGTTAGCTGTTGGCGATAAATTTATTAGTGCTAATGGTAACGCGCTGCAGAATTGGCAGCAATGGGTAGAGGAGATCCGTACGCACCCAGCTCAAGTTATGGCTATTGAAGTGTTAAGGGATAATCAGACACTATCACTTAATATCACACCTCAGGTGAGGAAAGATGAGTTAGGTAATGAAATTGGTCATATTGGCGTTTCGCCTCTTGTTGATTCATACCCTAGAGAATATATTATTACCACCCAGTATGGCCCCGTTGATTCCCTTACTCGGGGGATTGAGAAAACTTGGCACCTGACAGCATTAACCTTTGACACCTTAGGTAAGCTAATTACAGGTACTATTTCTATCAATAACTTAAGTGGGCCTGTCTCTATTGCAAAAGGCGCGGGTGCTAGTGCAAGCTATGGATTAGTCTATTTTTTGGGTTTTGTCGCATTAATCAGTGTAAATTTAGGTTTAATCAACTTATTTCCGCTTCCGGTACTTGATGGCGGCCACTTGCTTTATTACTGTATAGAGCTTATTAGTGGTAAGCCCGTCCCTGAGCGGATCCAAGAAATCGGTTTTAGAATAGGTGGCGCTTTTATTTTACTCTTGATGAGCGTCGCGCTGCTCAACGACTTCAACCTGTTATAGGGCATAAAGGACAAATAATAACAAGATGGCTAAACGCAGATTCTTAACCCCAAGCTTATTAATGGGCGCATGTTTATTCTCACATTCGGTGATAGCTGAATCATTTACTGTTGAAGACATTAAAATTGAAGGGCTACAACGTGTAACCCTCGGTGCTGCGCTGTTAAATCTACCAATACGAGTTGGTGATGATGTCGATTCTTTCGCTCTATCTCAGGCAGTTAAGTCACTTTACGGTTCAGGTAATTTTGAAGATGTAAAAGTATATCGTGATAATGGCCAACTCATTATTCAGGTGCTTGAGCGTCCAACGATCAGCAATATTGAGCTTTCGGGCAATAAAGCAATTAAAGAAGAGCAGTTGCAAGAGACGCTAAAGGCGTCCGGTGTCCGGATTGGTGAAGCGCTGGACCGAACTTCTCTCGCAAATATAGAAAAAAGCCTAGAAGACTTTTATCACAGCGTGGGTAAATACGGTGCAAAAGTAACCGCCATTGCGACTCCTTTGCCACGTAATCGTGTTGATTTGAAGTTCAACTTTGTCGAAGGACGCAGTGCTGCGATCCAACAAATAAATATTGTTGGTAACACTGTTTTTAGTGAAGAAGATTTATTAAAACAGCTTGAACTAACCGACAGTGCGCCTTGGTGGAACTTTCTTGCCGACAATAAATATCAGAAGCCAAAGCTAGCGGGTGATTTAGAAACATTACGCAGCTACTACCTTGACCGCGGCTATATTCGCGTTAACTTGGATGCAACCCAAGTGGCAATGACTCCTGATCGTAAAGGTATCTATATTACGGTTAACTTGGATGAAGGTGAAAAGTACACAGTTAAAAATGTTGCTTTGACTGGTAACTTGCTAGGTAAAGAAGAGGATATTACGCAGATAGTTGCACTGGCTGCGGGTAATACTTATTCCGGTGCCGATGTCACAGCAGCGGAAGAGTCAATTAGTAAGTACCTAGGTCGTCATGGTTATGCCTATCCTAAGGTAACCACTTATCCAGAAGTTAACGATGATGATAAGACCGTTTCATTAACCATTGCTGTTGACCCAGGGCAACGTATTTATGTTCGTCGCATTAATATCAGTGGTAACCAAGAAACTAAAGATGTGGTGCTAAGGCGTGAAATGCGTCAAATGGAAGGAACTTGGTTATCAAGTGAAAATATTGAGTTATCACGTGGCCGTTTAAATCGTTTAGGTTTTTTTGAATCCGTAGATATCAATACAAACCGTGTGCCAGGCCGCGAAGATTTAGTGGATGTTGACGTACAAGTTAAAGAACAAGCGGCGGGCTCTGTTAATGCCGGTATTGGTTATGGTACTGAGTCTGGTATTAGTTTATCAGCAGGCGTACAGCAGAATAACTTTTTAGGGACAGGTAACGCGGTTGGTTTTAATGTATCATTAAACGATTACTCTAAAAGTATCGATTTAAACTTTACTGACCCTTATTTCACCCGTGATGGTGTGAGTGCCGGCGGGCGTCTGTTCTATACCGAATTTGAGGCTGGTGAAGCTAACATTGTTGACTATAACAACACCACATACGGAATTAGGGGGAACTTAGGTTTCCCTGTGAATGAATTTAATCGACTTAATTTTGGTGTTGGTTTAGAGCGAAACAAAATATCGCAGCTAAAATCCTATACTCAAGTTCAGCAGTTCTGGGATATTTATAGAAGCCAACTCGAAGATGACGGTTCTGTGGCTTTTGATACCCTAGACTTTACTGCCAGTTGGACGCGCAACACCCTTGATCGCGGTCAGTTTGCGACATCAGGATCGTACCAATCTTTATTTGGTAAGGTAACGGTGCCAAGCTCTGATTTACAATATTTTAAAATTAACTACGAAATACGAAATTATTACCGCATTACCGATGATGGTAATTGGTCGTTCTTGGCTCGAGGGACGGCTGGGTATGGGAATGGTTATGGTACGATTGATGACAACGATCAAATACTGCCATTTTTTGAAAATTTCTACTCGGGTGGCTTTAGCACTATTCGTGGTTTCACTAGTAACACCGTCGGTCCAAAGGCATTACACATACAAAACCAAGGCGGTAATAACACAGTTGTTGCTACCGATGACTCTGTTGGTGGTAATGCCGTTTATACCTTGAGTACCGAGTTAATCATGCCGACGCCATTTTTAGATGAGGCTTACACTCGTCAAGTTCGAACCAGCTTTTTTATTGATGCTGGCGAAACTTGGGATACCGAGTTTAACTCTAATTGGGCCAATACCAATTATTGTGCACAAAACTGTGATTACTTAGGTGATTACTCTAAACCGGGACGTATTCGTGTTTCTGCCGGTGTTCAAGTTCAGTGGTTGTCTCCGATGGGACCACTTGTTTTTACCCTAGCTCAACCATTAAAAGAGTATGCAGGTGACAGGACCGAAGTATTCTCCTTTAATATCGGGCAAACATTCTAATTTTTTGTGAGAGGAGTTTTCCATTGAAACAGTTAATTAAAGCGGTAAGTTTAAGTTTAGCCTTAGTGGCTGGGTCATTTTCTAGCGCGGCATTAGCGGCTGAAAAAATCGCTGTGGTCTTTCCTGCAGAAATTTTCCAGCAGTTACCACAAAAAGACCAACTTATTGAAAAACTTAAAAAAGAATTTCAACCACGTATCAACGAAATGAAATCGTTAGAAAACAAAATTAAAGCAAAGCAAGAGAAAGAAAAGCGCGATGCTGAATTGATGTCTAATGACGATAAAACCAAGTTGTCACGTGAAATCCAAAGCTTAGTTTCTGAATATCAGTTAAAACTTAAAGCTTTCGAGGAAGATAATCGTCGTCGTCAAGGCGAAGAGCAAAACAAAATGCGTGAAAAAGTAGTGAAAGCAATTGATGCTGTAGCGAAACGTGAAGGTTACGATCTCGTGCTTAACGGTGAAGCGGCTATTTTTGCTAAGCCAAGCTTAGATATTTCAAAGAAAGTGATTGCTGAAATTGGTAAGAGTAACTAAGCGTGTCGCAAATTACTTTAGCTGAGCTAGCTGATAAAATTGGCGCAAAGTGTCATGGTAATGGCACTTTAGTTATCAATAAAGTTGCCTCTCTTGGTCATGCTGGCCCTAATGAAATAGCTTTTTTTTCTGATGCTAAGTATCTAGATGCCCTTAATGCCAGCAAGGCTGGAGCGGTCATTCTCCCTGAGCAAGCTTTAGAGGTTTACACTGGTAATGCCTTGGTAATGGCCAATCCTTACCTTGGTTTTGCGTTAGCAGCTCAGGTACTTGATACCACTCCAGCACCCGCTTCTGGCATCGCGCCGAGTGCGGTCATCGATTCAACTGCTCAGCTTGGTAATGGTGTTTGCGTTGGTGCTAATGTCGTGATCGAAGCAGGGGCTGTTATAGGTGATAATACCGAAATTGGTCCGGGCACATTTATCGGTAAAGAAGCAAAAATTGGCCCTAATGGCCGAATTTGGGCTAATGTTTCTATTTACCATCGTGTTGAAATTGGGGCCGAGTGTGTTATTCAAAGTGGCGCTGTTATCGGCTCAGATGGTTTTGGTAATGCTCCGGATAAAGGTCGCTGGGTTAAAATACCGCAGCTAGGTACCGTTATTATTGGTGATCGTGTCCGCATTGGCGCAAACACTTGTGTTGATCGTGGTGCGCTTGATAACACCATTATTGCCGATGGCGTCGTAATCGATAATCTTTGTCAAATTGCACATAATTGTGAGATTGGTGAGAATACCGCGATTGCAGGCGCAGCTACCTTTGCGGGGAGCCTAAAAATCGGCAAAAATTGTATGGTTGGCGGGGCGTCGGTGGTGAATGGTCACATGGAAATTTGTGACAATGTGATCATTACCGGCATGGGCATGGTGATGCGACCCATTGATAAACCTGGCGTGTACTCTTCAGGCATACCACTGCAATCAAATAAAGAATGGCGTAAAACAGCAGCTAGAACACTGCGTATCGATGATATGCATAAACGAATTAATAAACTAGAAAAACAGCTGGCAGCAGCTGAAAGTAGCGCTAAGGAATAACTTTTGAGCAACGAATTAAACCAGCTTCAAATCAAAGAGATAATGGATTTTCTGCCACACAGATACCCATTTTTATTGGTTGATCGTGTCTTAGATTACAAAAAAGGTGAAACGTTACACGGCATAAAAAATGTCTCTTTTAACGAGCCTCAATTTACTGGCCATTTTCCCAATACACCGGTTTTTCCAGGTGTAATGATCTTAGAAGCGATGGCTCAAGCAACGGGTATTCTGGCGTTTGCTACACACGGCAAGCCTAAAGATAACGAGCTTTACTTTTTAGCATCGATTGATAACGCTCGTTTTAGAAAGCCTGTCGTGCCGGGTGATCGTTTAGAGTTATTTGTTGATTACCTCAAGGAGCGTCGAGGTATGGGGAAATTTAGCTGCGTAGCCAAAGTGGATGGTGAAGTGGTTTGTAGCGCCGACATAATGTGTGCGAGACGAGAGATTTAAATGACGCAACCAACGGTAAAAATTCACCCAACCGCTATTATTGATGAAACGGCGGTGCTTGCATCTGGCGTTGAAGTTGGCCCTTATTCCATTATTGGCGCGAATGTTGAAATTGGTGAAAATACTTGGGTTGGTCCTCATGTTGTCATCAAAGGCCATACAAAAATAGGTAAAAACAACAAGTTTTTCCAATTTGGCAGCATCGGCGAAGATTGTCAGGATTTAAAGTACGCAGGCGAGGAAACCTATCTTGAAATAGGAGATAACAATACTTTCCGTGAAAGCAGTACTATTCATCGTGGCACGACTCAAGATCAAAGCCTTACTAAAATTGGCAGCCATTGTTTATTCATGGTCAATGCCCACGTTGCTCACGACTGTATTATTGGCGATCATTGTATTTTAGCTAATAACGCCACCCTAGCGGGTCACGTTGAACTTGGCAATAACGTGGTTTTTGGTGGCATGTCGGCTATTCACCAGTTTAGTAAAATTGGTGAACATGCCATGATTGGCGGCTGCTCTGCTGTTAACAAAGACGTGCCTCCTTATGTCATGGCCAGTGGTAACTATGCCGAAGCCCATGGTATTAACTCAGTTGGCTTAAAGCGTCGTGGTTTTAGCAGCGCGCAAATCATGTCTATCAAACGTGCATTTAAAATTATTTGCCGCAATGGCAATACCCTTGAAGAAGCAAAAGCATTATTAGAGGACATGGTGAAAGAGTCACCTGAAGTGAAGCCGATGCTTGATTTTATCAGCTCTAATACCCGAGGCATCGTTCGTTAATATGAGCCAACCGTTACGTGTTGGCATTATCGCTGGAGAAGTCTCCGGCGATATACTTGCCGCAGGCCTAATCAAATCCCTTCGTTTACGCTACCCTGATTTAATTGTTGAAGGCATTGCCGGCCCTGAAATGGTTGAGCAGGGCTGTAATGCATTGTTTAGCATGGAAGAGTTATCCGTCATGGGGTTTGTGGAAGTGCTTGGCAAACTAAAACGTATTTTGCATGTACGTAAAGCCATTACTGAGCATTTTATTGCCAATCCTCCCGACATTTTTATTGGTGTTGACGCGCCTGACTTTAATTTAACCGTAGAGTTAAAATTAAAGCAGCAAGGCATTAAAACCATACATTATGTTAGCCCGTCGGTGTGGGCTTGGAAGCAATGGCGCATTCATAAAATTGCTAAGGCAACCAATCTTGTCTTAGCTTTTTTACCGTTCGAAAAAGCTTTTTACGACAAATTTAATGTGCCTTGTAAGTTTGTCGGTCACACCCTAGCCGAGCGTTTACCGCTAATCCCTGAGCAACAAAAAAATAAAGCCGAATTGGGGCTAGATCTCAGCCAGCCTTATTTAGCCATGCTACCCGGCAGTCGTCACGCTGAAATTGAATTGCTCAGTCCATTTTTTCTGCAAGCGGCCGTTGCGTTAAAACAGCGGCATCCTGCATTGCAATTTGTTGTGCCTATGGTCAATGCCAAACGCCGTGCCCAGTTTGAGCAATTTCATCAACAACTGGCGCCGGACTTACCGATTACCATTGTCGATGGTAAGGCGAGCAGCGTATTACAAGCGGCAGACTACGTGCTGTTGGCATCAGGTACCGCGTCCCTTGAAGCCATGCTGGCTAAGTGTCCTATGGTGGTGGCGTATCGCGTTAATTGGATCACTTATCGTATTGCCAAAGCATTGGTAAAAAGTAAATACGCATCTTTGCCAAATTTATTACATGACGGGCCATTAGTGGCTGAGCTATTGCAATACGATTGCACCGTTGAAAATATTGTCAGCGAATTAGATAAGTTGATTGGTAAAGATAACAGCGCACTAATTGAACGCTTCACCGAGTTGCACCAGCAAATCCGCTGCAATGCTGATGAAAAAGCGGCAGATGCTGTGATTGAGGTCTTAGCGAGCAAGTCTAACTAGCGTATAATCTCCGGCTCATCAATTGGCAGGGGAAGTATCATGGATCCAGTAGTCTATCCAGAAAATAAAATTATTGCGGGCGTTGACGAAGTAGGGCGTGGTCCATTAGTGGGCGATGTTGTTACGGCCGCAGTTATTTTAGATCCCAACCATCCCATTGTTGGATTAGCCGACTCAAAAAAGCTCACGGAAAAAAAACGTTTGGCGCTATTTGATGAAATCAAACAAAAGGCGCTTGCGGTTTCTATTGGTCGTGCGACACCCGCTGAAATCGACGACATCAACATTCTTCACGCCACTATGTTAGCAATGCAACGTGCAGTGGCGGGGTTAAGTATTACACCTGAATATGTGTTTATTGACGGTAACCGCTGTCCTCAGCTCGATATGCCCGCCGAAGCCGTTGTTAAAGGCGACGCACGAGTGGCAGAAATCAGTGCCGCATCCATTATTGCCAAGGTGACTCGCGATGCGGAAATGGCTGAGCTGGATTTGCAATATCCTCAGTTTGGCTTTGCTAATCACAAAGGTTATCCTACTAAAGCGCATTTTGCCGCTTTAGCGGAGCATGGCATTACACCGTTTCATCGAAAATCATTTAAGCCAGTCCAGAACATTATTAACCAGCAGGATTAAACCATGGCCGATCCCAAGTTTGTCCACCTCAGGGTGCACAGTGATTACTCGATGGTTGATGGCTTAGCCAAAGTTAAGCCCATTGTCAGTCGCGCACAAGAATACCAAATGCCGGCCATAGCCATTACCGATCAAACTAACATGTGTGGTTTGGTAAAATTCTACGGCGCCGCCCATGATGCAGGGATCAAGCCGATTATTGGTGCCGAGTTTTGGGTGCAAAGTGATGAGCTAGGCGATGAGCAGTTTCGCATGACAGCGCTGGCAATGAACAACGCCGGTTATAAAAATGTCACTCTGCTTATTTCAAAAGCTTATTTGCGCGGCCATGTGCAAGGTCGGCCGATCATCGACAAGCAATGGCTGGTTGAGCATAACGAAGGCGTGATTATTTTATCTGGCGGCCGCATGGGTGACGTTGGCAAAGTGTTACTTAAAGGTAATAAAAGCTTGACCCAGCGTTGTGTTGATTTTTATAAAACTCATTTCCCTGATCGCTATTTTCTTGAATTATTGCGCACCGAACGCCCCGATGAAGAAGCATACCTGCACATGGCGCTGGAGTTGGCGCAGCAAGTCGATTTACCCGTCGTGGCCACCAATGAAGTTGTCATTTTAGATAAAGACAAATTTGACGCCCATGAAATTCGTGTGGCAATCCATGATGGTTATACCCTGATGGATAAAAACCGCCCGAAACTTTACAGCCCTGAGCAATATCTGAAAACCGAAGACGAAATGTGTGAGCTGTTTTACGATATTCCTGAAGCGCTGCAAAATTCGGTAGAAATCGCTAAACGCTGTAATGTGACTGTGCGACTAGGCGAGTACTTTCTACCTGATTTCCCCACCGGCGGTCTGCCGATTGAAGAATACTTTTGTAAGGTTTCGTGGGAGGGCTTAGAAGAGCGGCTGGATTTCCTGTTTGATAAAAACAGTCCCGACTTTGCCGAAAAGCGCAAACCTTATGACGAGCGTTTGCAAATAGAGCTCGACGTGATTAACCAAATGGGGTTCCCCGGTTATTTCTTGATCGTCATGGAGTTTATCCAGTGGAGTAAGGATAACAACATTCCAGTAGGGCCGGGTCGGGGTTCAGGTGCAGGATCGTTGGTGGCCTACGCACAAAAAATCACCGATCTTGACCCACTTGAATTTGACTTGCTGTTCGAACGCTTTCTCAACCCTGAGCGTGTTTCGATGCCGGATTTCGATATCGACTTTTGTATGGACCGACGTGATGAAGTAATCGATCACGTAGCTGAGTTGTATGGCCGTGATGCGGTATCGCAAATTATCACCTTTGGTACCATGGCGGCCAAGGCCGTAATTCGCGATGTAGGGCGAGTGCTCGGTCATCCTTATGGTTTTGTTGACCGGATTTCAAAATTAATTCCACCTGATCCCGGTATGACTTTGGCCAAGGCATTTGATGTTGAGCCTAAGCTACAAGAAACCTATGACGCCGATGAAGAAGTGCGTGACTTGATTGACATGTGTCGGATCCTTGAAGGTTGTACTCGTAATGCGGGTAAGCACGCGGGTGGCGTGGTGATTTCACCGACCACCATTACCGATTTTGCGCCGTTGTATTGTGATGCAGAAGGTAAATTCCCCGTTACTCAGTTTGATAAAAACGATGTGGAATACGCAGGCCTAGTAAAATTCGACTTTTTGGGTCTGCGCACCTTAACCATCGTGCAATGGGCGCTCGATATGGCCAATGCCCATAAAGCGCAGCGCGGTGAAGACCCGATTGATATCGCCCGTATTCCGGTGGATTGCCCTGCGTGTTTTAGGTTGTTGCAAAACTCTGAAACCACCGCGGTGTTTCAGCTGGAATCGCGCGGCATGAAAGACCTAATTAAGCGCCTGCAGCCGGACTGTTTTGAAGACATGATCGCGCTAGTGGCACTGTTTCGTCCCGGTCCTTTGCAATCAGGCATGGTTGATAACTTTATCGAACGTAAACACGGCCGTGAAGAGGTTTCTTACCCTGATTCTACTTGGCAACATGAATCACTCAAACCTATTCTAGAGCCAACCTACGGCATCATCTTATACCAAGAGCAAGTGATGCAAATTGCTCAGGTGTTAGCGGGTTATACCCTCGGTGGTGCTGATATGTTACGTCGCGCTATGGGTAAAAAGAAACCCGAAGAAATGGCCAAACAACGCGCTGGCTTTGAAGCGGGCGCGGTCAAAAATGGTATCGATGGCGAACTCGCCATGAAGATATTCGATTTGGTAGAGAAGTTCGCTGGCTACGGTTTTAACAAGTCGCACTCGGCGGCTTATGCACTGGTTTCTTATCAAACCCTGTGGATGAAAACCCATTATCCGGCCTATTTTATGGCGGCGGTAATGTCGGCCGATATGGATAACACCGACAAGATAGTCACCTTAGTGGATGAGTGTGAGCGCATGGGCATGCCCCTTGCGCCACCAGATGTGAATAAAGGCTTATACAAGTTTAACGTTGATGAAACTGGCACCACTATCATCTACGGCATTGGCGCGGTTAAAGGGGTAGGCGAAGGCCCGATTGAAGCCATTATTGCCGCGCGTGATAGCGGCGGTCCATTTCGTGATTTATTTGATTTTTGTGCCCGCGTTGACCTTAAAAAAGTGAACCGCCGTGTGTTAGAAAAACTGATTTTATCTGGGGCGATGGATCAACTCGGCCCACACCGCGCGGCGCTGATGGCAACCTTGCCTGATGCGATGCAAGCGGCAGCACAACACGCAGCAGCTGAAGCCCATGGTCAAACGGACTTGTTTGGTGTACTGACTACCGAGCAAGACGAAATTGAGCATGCCTTTGCGAGTGTGCCTTTGTGGCCAGATAAGGTGTGGTTAGAAGGTGAAAAAGATACGCTTGGCCTTTATTTAACAGGGCACCCGATCAATCAATACTTAGGTGAACTGCGTTATTATACCTCTGGTCGACTAAAAGATATGGTACCGACCGATCGCCATAAAAATACCACTGCCGCAGGCCTAGTGATCGCGACGAGAGTGATGATGACCAAAAAAGGCAAGAAAATGGGTTTGCTAACCCTTGATGATAAAAGTGCGCGACTGGAAGTGATGTTGTTTTCGGACGCCTTTGACCAATATGAGTCGCTGATCGCCAAAGACAAAATTTTGGTAGTGAGCGGTCAAGTCAGTCATGATGATTTCTCTGGTGGTTTAAAGCTTACCGCGCGCGAGGTTTTGGACTTATCAGAAGCGCGAGAAAAGCATGCCAAAGGCTTACACTTGCAGCTTAAGCAGTCACAAATCAATAAAGACTTTTTCCCGAGATTTACCGATACCCTTGCGCCCTTCAGCGGCGGTATTTGCCCAGTGACTATCAGCTATGAAAGTGAGTCGGCCACTGCTGATTTGACCTTAGGCACCCAGTGGCGGGTAACACCAGCGGATGAGTTGATGGATCAGTTGGACTTATTATTGGGGCCAAAAAATACTAAGTTGGTGTTTCACTAATGACTCAGGGCTTATCAGTGTTAAGCCATTCGGTGTATCGGCAAGTGGTGCAGCAATGCGCTGCTTTCCCAAATAACCAGCGAGTATTGGGCTTAAGTGGTGGCTTAGACTCGGTTGCTTTATTGCATTTATTACATCAGTTGCGTGAGGTTGAGCATTTTGAGCTTAAGGCGATTTATGTTCATCATGGCTTGAGTCAATACGCCGACGATTGGCTTACTTTTTGCCAGCAGCTTTGCCAACATCTACATATTGACTTTGTCTCAGAGCGCGTCAACCTCGGTGATGTGCAAGGCGAAAGCATTGAAGCACTGGCGCGTAAAGCGCGCTATCAAACCTTTGCAAAGCATTTGCCCATTGGTGGTCAATTACTCACCGCGCAGCATCAAAATGACCAAGTCGAAAGCTTTTTACTGGCTGCCAAACGTGGCAGCGGCGTAAAGGGCTTGAGTGGTATGCCGATGATAAAAGCGTTTCAACACGGCACCCATTTGCGCCCTTTGCTTAATGTGCCCCGTGATGCACTGGCGGCGTTGGCTGAGCAAATGAATTGGACTTGGATTGAAGACGACAGCAATAGCAATAGCCAATTTGATCGTAACTTTTTACGGCTAAATGTGATACCTGCATTAGTTGAACGTTGGCCGAGCGCTGTGAGCGCCATTAGCCGTAGCGCGCGTTTGTGCGGAGAGCAGCAAGCCTTACTCGATGAACTGTTGACGGATGACTTGAATCAATGCCTGAGGGCGGACTTGGCCTTTAACATTGCTGGCGTGACCACTTATAGTGAGCAGCGCCAGTTAGCCCTGCTGCGGTTATGGATTGCCAAGCAAAATCAATACGCACCCTCAGAAGTGCGGCTAAAAGAAATATGGCACAACGTCGCATTGGCACGCGCCGATGCGCAGCCGATGCTCTGTTTTAAACACTACCAAATCCGCCGCTTCTTAGGCCATCTCTACCTCACGCCAGGGCAGGGCGCGGAGTTTGACCAAACCAGCACCGTGCCGCTGTTGTTAGATCAGGTGAACACCTTGCCTTGTGGTAAAACCTTAACCCTAAGCTCAACCAACCAAGGCGCGCGGATAACAATGCCGAACACTGAGCTTACCGTTGGTTATCAACTCGCAGGTAGCACTAAGCTTACCCCTGCAGGACGCCACGGCTCGCGCAGTTATAAAAAGCTACTGCAAGAGTATCAAGTGCCACCATGGCTACGCGCTAGTATTCCGATAATCTTTGCTGGTAAGCAAGTGGTTGCCGTGGGCGATTTATTTATTTGTCAGCAGTGGTTCGCGCGAGGGAGTGAAGTTGGGTTTGAAATCAAACTAACCGATAACCGGTGTTGATAACGCGACAAATTTAATAAAAATGTTACGAGATAAGTGGGATTTTTATTACCAATCAACCCCTTTCGTAAAATCGTTGCTGGTACACCCCTGTAATCTTGGTTTTTTGTATCTCTGAAAAAGGGATCTTACTACAAGGAATTGGGACTTGTAGATTAGTTGTTACCAGACATTGAAATATTATTCACTATTGGAGCCGTCTATGTTTGCTACAGAGAAAGAATACCGTGTTGCCGTAAGTAAAATTAAAGCAGCATTAAAATCGTCGAATAAAGCGCCGATAGTCCTTTATGGAGCTGTATCAAGTGGAAAAACGCCAATAATTGTGAAGCTTAAAGCCCGTGAGTATCTGATGTATGCAAAAGGTATTACTGCATTTGATATTATTAAGTTAGTCATTGATTTAGGATTTAATAACGAAAATTCAGATCGTGATCGAGCTGTTATAAGCATTGTTGATGTCGAGCTTTACCATGAGTTAAAAGCTCAAAAATGCCTAAGATGTTTTGCTTTGCCTTTCCCAAGTTGTAGTTATGTCGATTCTGTCATTTCAGAGTTGTCTCACTAGCCTCAGTTTGTTGCTCAAGCTTATTACGAGAGGATAAAGTTGTTTTTACAGCAAAATTTCGTTTTCAGGGATGAAAACGCAAAGCGTATAAGGATATATTCAGCGCTTTTTGCCGGAAAAACATACTATTTTATGATCTAGAATTCGGGGTACTTATTTTGTCGTGAGCCCTTTACTGTTCAAGTATGACAAAATATGAGGCCGCGATTCGCCTGCCAGTTTGGAGGACGTTTGCTGCGACCAAGTGGTTTGCTTTTGATTCGCCGCGCGATGGCTGTAGTAATCTTGCATGTGTTGATCATATTGCGCAATGCGGGTTAGGTTAACTCCTTGGTAGGTATTTTCATGCACCACCACATCCACTGGTAAGCGTGGCTTTAACTCTGGGTGTTGATTGGGGTGGCCTAGGCACATGCCAAATAACACTGCAGTGTAGGGCGGTAATTGAAGTAGCTTATCGACGTCGGATGCTTGATTTCTCAACCCGCCAATATATACGCCGCCCAAGCCCATGGATTCAGCTGCCAACAAGCAGTTTTGCGCCATGATCCCTGCATCGACCGCGCCAATCAGAATTAACTCAGTAAAGCCTGCTTGAATGTCAGGATTAATGGTGGCGTGACGCTGATAATCAATGCAGAACACTAAGAACTCGGCAGCCGATTCAACATATTGTTGTTGCCCGGCAAATTGCGCTAATTGTGCTCGCATCGATGGTTCGGTGACACGAATGACTGAAACGACTTGTAACATACTGGAAGATGATGCGGCGAGGCCAGCGCGAATGATGGTGTCTAATTGCTCTTTGCTGATGGCTTGTTCGGTAAAGGAGCGAATAGAGCGGTGTGAAAGGATCGTATCTATCACGGAATTCATAATGCAAGCCTAAATAAAAAACTTGGCTCAATAATATTCGGTATTGGTATGATTGTCGAACAAGAGTCGTAACGCCTTAAAAACAAGTAAGTGAGAACAAAAATGAAAAAGCAATGTACGTTTTTATTACTGCTGAGTGTATTCATCTTATCTAGCCCATTGAGTCAGGCTGGATCTTCAACCGATGAGTTAACCAAAGCTGTCGCCGCCATTGAAGCGAGGCTATCGGCTCGCGTTGGCATTGCTACCTTTCAGCCCGACACCGGACGTATATGGCAATATCGTGGTGATGAGCGTTTTCCGATGATGAGCACTGCTAAAACCTTAATTTGCGCAAGAATGCTGGGCGACATTGATGGTGGGGGGTTAGATCCCAACGCCAGCACTTTAATCAATGGGGAAATGTTAGTGCCTTGGTCACCGGTGACTGAAACTAAGATTGGCCGCCGTATTTCGGTATTTGATGCCTGTGAAGCAACCATGCTCACCAGTGATAATACTGCCGCCAACTTAGTGTTAGCCCATATTGGTGGACCAAAAGCGGTGACGCGTTTTATTCGCTTACTCGGCGACACCACCACTCAGTTGACTCGCATTGAACCAGACCTAAATGAAGCAACGCCAAGTGATGTGCGTGATACCACCACGCCAGTGGCAATGGTACATAGCTTAAACCAGATCTTTTTTAGTTCTGCGCTTAACCAAGGATCCCGCCAGCAACTTAAACAGTGGATGATGGATAATACTGTTTCAGAGCCACTGATCCGCTCGGTATTACCACAAGGTTGGCATATCGCAGATCGCTCTGGTGCCGGTGGCCATGGTTCGCGTGGTATTACCGCGTTGCTGTGGCAAGGTGAGCAAACGCCAACTATCGTCAGTATTTATTTAACCGAGAGTAAGCTCGACTTAGTACAGCGTAATCAGGCTATCGCTGAGTTGGCGAAACTGTTGTTTGACACGCCAGAAGTGTTGTTTACCAATCAGCAGTGATCGTCCCAGTGAGTCATTACGTTTTAATCAGATAATTTGTCAAGGTTAGGTAAGTCATGTCTACATTTCATCACGTAAAACTGGGTTATCTCGGGTTACTGCCTTTCCTGCTTTTAACCGGAGGTTATTTTTTAACCGAGGCCGATTGGCTGCTACAAAGTTTTATCATTTACAGTATTAGCATTTTATCTTTTGTTGCGGGCAGCTTATGGCAACCCGCTACCAAGACCAGCGTAAAGGGTGAGACTAAAACCATTAGCCAATCTCATACTCAAGCTTGGCTGGTGGTTTTGGTGACCTTGCCATTGCCATTAAGTGTATTTGTTGCTGAGTCAGTGGTATTGATTTGCTTAGCGTTAAGCTTTGTTTGGTTATTAGCTTTACAAAAGCGGTTAGCTAGCTGGCCTGAAATGACACCTGATTATCAGCAAATGCGCGGTAAAATTACCGCTGTGGTGTTTGTCTGTCACTTATTTATGTTAGCGCAGATAAATCATACTCCCGAGCTTGTTTGAGGCTGATGTAACCTGCTTAAGCTGAATTCAGGGGTTACTTAGGGATTTTGTTGGCAAACACACTGTAATACAAAATAGGGATCACCACTAACGTTAGCAACGTCGAGATAAAAATCCCGAAGATTAAACTGATGGCTAAGCCATTAAAAATCGGATCGTCCAAGATAAACAGCGCGCCGATCATCGCGGCTAACGCGGTGAGTAAAATCGGTTTTGCCCGCACCGCACCGGAGTGGATCACCGCTTGCTCAAGAGGCACGCCTTGCGCAATTTCTTGATGAATAAAGTCCACCAGCAAAATAGAGTTACGCACGATGATCCCCGCTAGGGCGATCATGCCAATCATCGATGTGGCGGTAAATTGCGCGCCCAATAGCGCATGGCCAGGCAATACGCCGATAATGGTCAGCGGAATAGGCGCCATGATCACTAGCGGTACTAAGTAAGACTTAAATTGACCCACTACCAGCAAGTAAATCAAAATCATACCCACCGCATACGCGATGCCCATGTCGCGAAAAGTTTCATAGGTAATTTTCCATTCGCCGTCCCATAAAATGCCAATGCCTGCAAGACCATCGGGCTGTTCAACGTAGTGCTGTGTGACATCTAGGCCTAATTCGTCCATGTTTAACGCCATTTCAAACATGCCGTATAAAGGGCTGTCTAATGGGCCGGCCATATCGGCGATAACCATGATCATCGGCTGCATATTTTTATGCATGATGGCGGTTTCAATATGGCCTTTTTCGATACTAACTAATTCCACCAGTGGCACTTTTTGTCCCTGAGGATTAGTTAAAGATAGGTTAAGTAATTCTCGTAATGCCAGCTTATCGGTTTCTTGCAGTTGCAGGCGAATGGGCAACGGGCGCTTTTGTTGCGGATCATGAAACACCGCCACGTCTTTGCCAGCTAGTCCCGTATAAACGGCGTCGATGATAGCTGATTGGGTAATGCCAAGTTGCGTTGCTTTATTGGTGTCTATGTGTATTTGCCATTGCGGTTGCATGGCTGGCAAGTCAATGTCCATGTCAACAATGTCTGGCGTTTGTTTGAATATATCCAATAAGGTGTTGGCAGCGGTTTCTCTGCTCACTTGGTTTGGGCCATACACTTCTGCCACTATCGGTGACCACACTGGCGGGCCGGGTGGTACTTCAACTACTTTAATATTAGCTTGATAGGCTTTGCCTATATTTTGCAGTTCTTCGCGCACTGATAGGGCGATGTCGTGACTGCTGCGATCGCGGTGTTTTTTATCCACTAAATTTACTTGAATGTCAGATAAGGCAGGGCTTTGACGCAAAAAGTAATGGCGTACTAAGCCGTTGAAGTTAATCGGTGCACTGGTGCCAGCGTAGAGTTGTACATGTTCAACCTCGGGCACTGTGGTTAAGTATTGCGCAAGGGCAAAGCCCAAGCGTTGACTGGTTTCTAAGGTGCTGCCTTCGGGTAAATCGATCATCACCTGAAATTCAGATTTATTGTCAAACGGCAGCATTTTTAACACCACGTTTTCACTGACGGGCAAGGCGACTGAGCCTAAGATCAGCAAGGCAACCACCAGCCATAAACCTGCTCGGGCACGCTTGCCGGTATTAGGGCGTAAAAAGGGCGTCATAAAGTAGGTAAAAATACGCAAAATTTTGCTGTTATCGTTGTGATTCTCTTCATTATTATTGGCTGTTGTGGGTGAAGTGCTATGGCTATGGCGGCGCAATAGATGGCGGCTCAGCCAAGGTGAGAGAATAAAAGCGACCATTAATGAAATGAGCATGCCTAAGCTGGCATTGATGGGAATAGGGCTCATGTAAGGCCCCATTAAACCGGACACAAATGCCATTGGCAGCAAAGCTGCGATCACGGTAAAGGTGGCTAAAATAGTCGGTCCGCCCACTTCATCTACCGCCACGGGGATAAGTTCACTCATGGACTTTTTGCCCATGGCCATATGGCGATGAATATTTTCGACCACCACGATAGCGTCATCAACTAAGATGCCGATGGAGAAAATCAAGGCAAATAGAGAGACGCGGTTAAGGGTAAAGCCCCACGCCCATGAGGCAAATAAGGTCATGGCCAAGGTAACGGTAATCGCAATACCAACGACAATAGCTTCACGCCAGCCCATGGTGATCACCACTAAAATAATCACCGCAGCAGTAGCAAAAATCAGCTTGGCGATTAAGGTATTAGACTTGTCGCCAGCGGTAATGCCGTAGTTACGCGTGATGCTGTAATGCACATCTTTAGGTAACAGTACGTTTTCTAATTGGTGAATACGCTCGGTGATTTGCTCGGCGACAGCCACGGCATTTTTACCCGGTTGTTTGGCGATGGCTAACGTAATGCCGGCAAAAGTGCCGCGCTCATTGGTGTGCCAAACACTTTGTATCGGTAGTTCAGCACCTAAGCTGACGCTGGCCACGTCTTTTAAATACACCGGCGCGCCTTGGTGCATGGCGACAATTAACTGTTCAATCTCATCTAACCGGGTGAAAAACTGCCCTGTTTGCACTTGAATGATTTGGTCATCTTGTTGCAGCGGCGCAAGACCACTGCGAAGGTTACTTTGTGATAGTAACTGGCTTATTTGATTAAAAGACACGCCATAGGCGTTCATTTTTTGGCTGTCTAAGCGCACGCTAAGCACATTAGCTTGCTGGCCGAGCAGTTCAATGGTGCGGGTGCCGGGAATGCGTTTAAGCTCGGTTTCTAAGCTGGTGGCCACCTGACTGAGCTGAGCCATATCGGCATTGGTTTGCTCCGACCACAGGGTTAAACTGACAATGGGGACGTCATCAATGGCTTTGGGTTTTATTAACGGCTGACCGACACCGGCTTGTTGTGGCAGTTTATCAAGATTGGCATAAAGCTGATTATACAACCCGACAATGGCTTCATTACGTGGCACGCCGACATCAAATACCACAATTAGCATGGCGCCTCCGGGCTGGGAGAAAGAATACAAGGTATCGATGCCGTGTAGCTCGGAAACAATTTGCTCAACAGGATAGGTCAGTAGATTTTCGACCTCTTGCACCGATGCTCCGGTAAATGGAATAAACACATCAACGAAGGTGACATCAATTTGCGGCTCTTCCTCTTTTGGCGTGACGATCACTGCAAACAAACCTAATAACAAACCGACTAGGGCCAGCAGTGGCGTAATAGAAGATCCTTGAAATGCACTCGCGATACGTCCTGAAATGCCCATATTTTTTCCTTATTTGAATGCGCCGTGACGATTACTGACTGGATGCTAAATTTTGTTTTAGTTGCGCCGACATGACAGTTTGTGCATTTAGGGCGACCTCGTCTTGGTTGCGCAAACCCGAGATAATTTGCACTTGATCGCCTTGCGTTTGGCCGAGGCGTACCTGGGTTAACTGCCAACCTTGTGCTGTATTGAGGTAAACGGCGTTAAGTTGATAATGCTTGGTGACAGCGCTGCGCGGTAGCCAAATTTGCTCCGTCTCACCAATCGCAAAGCGTATTTTTACCCACATGCCGGGGCGCAATTGGGCGGCGGGTTTATCTAAGGTGCTGTTAAAAAGGTTGTTAAAGTTAATGCGTAATTTAAAGCCATGGCTGGCGCTGTCAGCATAACTAAACAGCACCGCATCGCGGCTTGAAATAACTTGCGCGTTATTAAGCAAAATATCGTATTGGGTATCGGGGGTGATGTAGCTTAAATAGGATTGTGGAATTGACGCTAGTGCTCTTAATTTGTCGAGAGAGAAACCTGAGTACAACGGCGTGCCCATCATCACGGTTTCGCCAATCTCAACATGACGTTCTGTTACTACCCCGGTAAAAGGTGCATTAACTTGAGTGTAGCTATGGGCTTGTTGCGCTTGGCTTAAGTGCGCTTTCGCAGCTTGTAAGCGGCTAAGGGCGGCTTGAGCATTGGCTTTGGCTTGATCGAGTTGACCTTTGGAAATCGCCCCTTGTGGATAGAGGGCTTTAAGACGTTGTAAGTTTAAATTTGCATCGGTGTTATTCGCCTCACTGGCCGCCACATCGGCTTGCGCTGCAAGAATATCTGCCGCTTGATTGGTGTCGGTGATCTCTAATAGTGTGCTACCTGCAGGCACGAAATCGCTTACGTCATAATTAAGTTGAGTAATGCGACCAGAAGTTTGTGCGGATACGGTGCCTTGTTTGACGGCTTCGATGGTGGCATTAAGGGTTAAAGTTTCTGTGTGAAGGCTTGCTTGAACGCGGATTTTTTCAAACTCGTCAGCTTGGCTGACTTGGCTAAAAAGTGTGATTAGCGAGAGTATCAGTGTGGTTAATAACCCGGTAATAAATTGCTGAGTTTGCTGTGGCATAAAAGCTTGAATATTATTCATATTATGACTCCATATTAAATGGGGGTCTGGCGAAACCTAGTCACATGCAGAGTAGAAAATCGCGTGTTGGTTTACTCATTTACCTACTTAAATATTCTAGTCGTACAGAGCTAAACTCATGTTTTTTTTGATTTGGCGCATCAAGGTACGCCAAATCAACGGAGCGATTATCCCATTAAGCTTGTGCGAACTGGTAAGTGCGTAAACCGCCAAGCAAGTTACGCGCTTTGTATCCATTATTAACCAGTTGACGATAAGCGACATTACCGCGCAAACCTACTTGGCAATAGATGATGATCTCTTTGTCTTTTGGCAGCTCATTAATACGTTGGCGCAACTGATCAACGGGAATGTTGATTGCGCCGGCTAAGCTACCCATCGCTTCAAGCTCACCGGGGTTACGCACATCTAACAGTATTTGCTCATCCGTTAGGTGACTTATTTCATGGTAATGTATGGCTTTCGCATCCCCTTTCATTAGGTTACTCGCCACAAATGCAGCCTGATTAATCACGTCTTTAGCGCTGCCGTACGGAGGCGCATAAGTAAGTTCGAGATGCTGTAACTGTTCAACGGTCATTCCTGCCCGTTGTGCCACCGCCATTACGTCGATGCGCTTATCGATGCCGTCTTTACCGACAGCTTGAGCGCCTAAAATTTTGCCCGTGTTGGGGTCAAACAGCATTTTAAACGAGACAATTTCAGCGCCGGGGTAGTAGCTGGCATGGCTGGCAGTATGAACATATACTTTTTCATACTCGATACCATCACGCTTAAGTTGTTTCTCGTTTTTACCTGTAGAAGCGACCGCAATGTCAAAAATTTTACAAATAGCGGTGCCTTGCGTACCTTGGTAAGCTTCATTGCGACCAAACATATTGTCTGCCGCCATGCGACCTTGGCGGTTAGCTGGCCCTGCTAATGGCACTAAGCTCGGTGCGTTCGTAACAAAATCTTTGGCCTCAACCGCATCGCCAACAGCATATATAGCAGGGTCGCTCGTTTGCATCATTTCATTGGTGTAAATGCCACCTAGTTCACCGATCTGCAGGCCTGCTTGTTGCGCTAACTTAATCTCAGGTCGTACGCCAATCGCCATAATCAGTATATCGGTAGTGAGTGTTTCTCCGCTGTTAAGAGACAGTTTTAGTTCGCCTTTAATATGTTGATGGGCAGCATCCTCTCCCGAGTTTACATCTGCAATGTGTTCACTAGGCAAGTATTCAACTGACTCTAAAGCAACCCCTAGTTTAAGATCGACCCCTTTTTCACGAATTTCGGCATGAGCAAAACCGGCCATCTCGCGATCGACAGGGGTCATAACCTGATCGGCCATTTCGACCAGCGTTGTTTTAATGCCAAGTTGATGGAATGCTTCCATCATTTCTAATCCAATAAAGCCTCCACCAACAACCGTTGCATGCTCAGGCTTATTCATCTCGATGGTGTTTAGAATGCGCTCCATATCAGGAATATTACGCAGCGAGTGAGTAAGGGGATTGTCTAAACCTGGGATAGGCGGAACAATGGGGCCCGCGCCAGGGCTAAGCAGTAAAAAGTCGTATGCTTCTCGATACTCGCTACCATCAAGTAAGTTTTTCACTGTGACTGTTTTATCTTGACGATTGATGTGAGTGACTTCGTTCATCACGCGTACGTCAACATTAAAACGAGCAAGAAAACTCTCAGGCGTTTGTAGCAGTAACTTGCTTTTATCTTTTATGTCACCGCCAATATGGTATGGCAAGCCGCAGTTAGCAAAAGAAACGTAGTGGCCTCTTTCGAACATGATAATTTCTGCATCTTCACTTAAACGGCGTGCTCTGGCAGCAGCAGAGGCGCCACCAGCAACGCCTCCGATAATTAAAATCTTTGTCATGTAACCTCACTCAAAAATGTTAATAAAGTTAGTTTGTTGAATATAATTTAAGGCTGAAAGCCTAATTTTTTAAGCACACTTGCTGCTGGGCAAATCCCAGTAAATGCGCTTTGAATTAAGTTAAAGCCAATAAAAGCCGTGAGCCATACAAAGTGAGGAGATACCCAATAGGTGAGCGCAATAGACAATAAAACCATGAACCCTGCAAACACGCGTACCGCATTTTCTAATTTCATTTGATGCTCCTTGGTGACCCTATAAGCGTTAGGGAAATACTATATTAGTATAATCTAATAAATCAAATTGTATTTTAGTTTTTACTAATTAAGTTTGATCTAAAATAGTTTTGACTAATCTTATATGCTTCACTTAAAATGCCCCGAACAGCTTAAAGAGGTAGCTATGATAGATATTGAAACAATGCAGCAGCAGTCGGCTGTCGTTGCTGACTTTTTAAAAACCGTGGCGCACCCAGATCGGTTAATGGTGCTGTGTTTATTAACCCAAGGTGAAATGAATGTGAGCGAGTTATCGCAACATTCTCGGCTTAGTCAGTCGGCGTTTTCACAGCACCTTAGTGTGCTGCGTAAACAAAATATAGTGAAGGTACGCAAAGAGTCACAGCAGGTGTTTTACTCCCTTGCTGACCATCGTATTGAAGCACTATTAGGCGTGCTTAAAGAATCATTTTGTGATGAGCCGAAGGCTTAGAGCAACCATTGATAAAATAGGAAAATAAAGTGGAAAATTTTACGCCTTGGAGTGCACTCGCAGGTGGCGCCTTATTAGGGCTATCGGCGGTTATTTTATTGTTGTTCCGTGGTCGTATCGCTGGGATCAGTGGCATATTATCAGGTCTTTTTACGCCCCATAAAGGGGATACCAGTTGGCGCGTGTTATTTTTGGTTGGCATGATTTTGGGCGCGGTCATCTTATTGACGATGGGGTTTAGTATTGCGGATATGCCGCAAGGCTCGACCTTATTGTACATTGTGGCCGGGTTGTTAGTGGGCATCGGCACTAAGTTAGGCAATGGTTGCACCAGTGGTCACGGCATTTGTGGCATGGGGCGGTTTTCTGTGCGCTCGGTGGTGGCGACTGGGGTGTTTATGAGCGTGGCGATGTTAGTGGTGTTACTGCGCGAACAACTGGGGTGGTTTTAATGAATCGTATTATCGCTTTGTTGGCAGGCATTTTATTTGGTATGGGTATGGTGATTTCACAAATGGTAGACCCAGCCAAAGTGATGGGCTTTTTAAATATCACTGGTAATTGGGATCCGAGTTTAGCCTTGGTGATGGGCGGTGCGTTGTTGGTGTTTAGCCCTTGTTATCATTTGTTTATTAAGCCGCGTCAAACAGCCATTAGTGGCGAGGTACTGAAAGTGCCAACCACAACGGCTATCGACAAGCCCCTTATTATTGGCGCTAGTTTATTTGGTTTGGGTTGGGGACTGGCGGGCATTTGCCCAGGGCCGGCTTTAACGGCTTTAGTCACGGGACAACAAGAAATATTATTGTTTTTGGCGGCGATGGCTGGTGGACAGTTACTGGTCATTGGTTGGTCGAAACTGCGCGTGCGGGCGATGCAGCGAGCGTCATCATAGCGGTTAATTAATAGTGCCTATTTCAGCTACTATTAATGACTAATCAGAGCTTGGCGAGGTTGGCTGAGCCTGATTGATATCGCCGCACAAATGCTGAAAATTGATTTTTTGCTGGGCAATTTCCTGGCTAATTAATTGATAATTTTGATCTGATTCTGGTACATACAAAGGATTGTTTGGTAAAAAAAGCCAACAAAAGAGTCGACCAATCAGTGAGCCTTTCATATTTCCCGAAATATTTTGCAGTAATGCTTCTATTTCATTGATGACTTTATCCAGTGCCGAATACTTGATGGTAGTGTGTTGATGACTGCGCAGCAAAGCGGTCATGGCATAGATCAGTGAAAGTAGGCGTAATAGCCGGCCTTGCTGCTTATCCCGACTCACGGGGAGTGGACTAGAAAACAGTAAATCTTCGCCCAACACGGCCAAAATATGGCTGTAGCGTTTAATTAACTTAAAATAAAATTGGTCACAGGCTCGGTAGGGATAGCGGGCAAAAAACTTATGGGTAAATACGATCAGTAATTGGTTAAGGGTAAAGCCGAGGTGGCTAATCACTTGCAGGTCAAATCGTTCAAGTTGTTGCGGTCCCTGACAGTTTTTATATTCATCCAATAAATAGGGGTGACAGGCATAAAGGTACTCAAAGTACTGGCTTGATAATGGCAGCACATAACGAGATCGCGTATGGTCAACTTCATTAGTGAGTAAGTCTGCAATCAATATAGGGTTTTCGCCGTTGTCAGTGGCGGAGCAGGTCATGGCGATACAAGCATCGAAGGAGGCGACACGCAGCAATAGCCCAACTAATCGATCAGATCTGGGTTGCTTTGTGGTGTCTGGTGTTGCAAGGGGCGCATCAGTTGTTGAATGAGTGCTAATTAATGCTTGTTTCATTTGCGCGGCTTGTAAGGCGCTTAAATTGAGTTTTAACCACGCTTGCGCTCGGCAATACCAAGGTTTTACGGTCTCAGGGCAGATCAAGTCAGATAAAGCGAAAGGGTAAGCGGCGATAGAAAAACTACCCAACTGATTTTGACAGGTAAAAGAAAGTTGTTTGCAGTGCTCGGTTTCAATTAATAGATAATGCTCTTCTCCCTTTGCTGTTAAACGCACAGGTAAAATTAATAAATCGGGCATAACAGGGCTAGGGATAGGGTGTTTATCAATGGTTAATTCACCCTGAAGTGGGGTCATCTGTTGCACGAGTGTGGCTGGTTCAACACTAAATAGCGCTTGTTTTCGGCCCTTGCAAATTGCTCGAAGCCAAATACTTTGAGCCTCGCGCGGTGCACAATGTTGCAGAAATGACGCGCTACCTAAGCTGTTATGTAGCGCAACGGTTTCAGCTATCTCACTGTTTACGCTGGCGACTTTTTGGATGATTTTATTGATGCCATAGCAAGAAAAAGCATGCCCCCCTAAATGGTAAGGTTGGCTTAAAGCAAAAAAGCCGCGTTGATTAAGATAGCGCCAGCAGGCTTCATTGATGCCACCTTGGCACGGTTCACTGTTAATCAATTGGCATAATTGATGAGTTGGTCCATCAAGGAAAGCTTGCTCTTGTGCGTTGATGCGCGGCGCCGGCTGGGCATGTAAATGGTGCCATTGGATTAACCCCGTTATTATTTTTCGCTCTAGCCAACCTTCACTATGGGGGAGTTGGGGAGGTAACCAGTGCTTTTTACGGCGGACAAATAAGGCCTGTAAAGGGCGAGAGAGATAACGTTGTCGTAGAGGGGGATGATTGAGTAATAACGCTAATACCAAGTAAATAATAAATACGGAAATGGGGAGCCACTGCAAATAGAGAGTAAACAGAAAGAATAAACCCAAAATCAAGGTGGCACTGGCTAAAGATGCTTTGCCAATAATCAAGCACAGTAGGGTAAAAATTGATGTTAAAACAATTGCAAAACTTAGCATCTATCTCCTCTTTGTTAGTATAGATGAAGTGTTTTGAGTATATACCCAATCAACCTGGAGATGCTTGAAACATGCATCTTCAAGTTGATTGGATATATAGGAATAAAGTCATAGATATGGCACAATGCCGCTTTTATAGTATGTTGAGCGCAGGCCATGTATCAGCAAATAATCCAAGCAGAATTAACAGAAGCGGCGACTGTTTTAGATAACTTTATTAGTCAGCCTGAAAACCTTAGTAAGATTGAAGCGGCAGCCAAGATGATCGCAGCCAGTTTTAAGGCCGATGGCAAAGTTCTCTCTTGTGGTAATGGCGGCTCGCACTGTGACGCGATGCACTTCGCCGAAGAGTTAACCGGTCGCTTCCGTGATGACCGACCGTCCTTACCGGGCATCGCTATTGCTGATGCGAGTCATATGTCTTGTGTCAGTAACGATTATGGTTTTGACCATGTTTTTTCGCGCTATGTTCAAGGCGTAGGGCGTACTGGTGATGTTTTGTTAGGGTTAAGCACCAGTGGTAATTCGGTCAATATTTTAAACGCTATTGAAGTGGCGAAAAGCAAAGGCATGAAAACCATTGCCCTAACGGGTAAAGACGGTGGCAAGATGGCGGGACTAGCCGATATTGAAATTCGCGTACCACATTTTGGCTATGCCGATCGCATTCAAGAAATACACATCAAAATTATCCATATATTAATTTTACTTATTGAAAAAGAAATGGCGAGCTCGGCTGCTCAGTAAAGGATGAGTCATTATGTGTGAGTTGTTAGGGATGAGCGCGAATGTGCCAACCGACATATGTTTTAGCTTTACGGGATTAGTTAAGCGCGGCGGTGAAACTGGGCCACATCGTGATGGTTGGGGCATTACTTTTTATGAAGGTAAAGGTTGTCGCAGCTTTAAAGATCCGCGGCCCAGTTGCGAATCGGAAATAGCCGAGTTAGTCAAAGCGTATCCGATAAAGAGTGAAGCGGTGATCAGCCATATTCGTCAAGCTAACCGTGGTGGTGTAAGTTTAGAAAACACCCACCCTTTTACTCGCGAGTTGTGGGGGCGCCACTGGACTTATGCTCATAATGGTCAACTCAGTGATTATCACGATCTGCCCACTGGTGATTTGTTGCCAATAGGTGAAACGGACAGTGAAAAAGCATTTTGCTGGATCCTTGCTCAACTCAAGCAACACTTTCCAACTAAGCCAAGTGATCTCACGCCAGTATTTGAATTTCTTGCGCAATCTGGCGATACCCTAAGAGCAAAAGGCGTGTTTAACATGCTGCTAAGTGATGGCGAATATGTGTTGGCCTATTGCAGCAATAACCTACACTGGCTAACACGTCGAGCGCCGTTTGGTAAGGCGCGCCTAATTGATGAAGACATGGTGATAGATTTTCAGCAAGAAACCACACCCAATGATATTGTCACAGTGATCGCGACTCGCCCACTGACCGAAGGTGAACCTTGGGTCAAAATGGCCACGGGGGCATTTGTGGTGTTTAAATACGGTGAGATAGTGTTTGAGCGGGTGATAACTGACGATTTGGCTAAGGCAGACTAAGGCAGTTGATGCGCCTTTAGCTTAAACCAGCGCAATTTTTTACAATCTTTAACGTGACCTTCGCATTATTGTTATGAAAACATCTTTTGGAGATAAATAATGATAAGTGCGATTGTCGCGATGAGTCTATTTGCCCTAGTCGGCGCCATTTCCCCTGGTCCTGTGAACATCATTGCTACTAGCATTGGCGCGCAGCATGGTTTTAAGCAAGCGCTGCCCCATATTACCGGTGCAACGTTGGCATATACCTTGATTGTGTGGCTAGTAGGACTAGGCGTACAAGTGTATTTGGTGCGTTGGCCTTTTGTACTAGAAGGCATGGGCTACCTTGGTGGACTATTTTTATTATATTTGGCGTATCAGATTGCTGTTGCCACTCCTGTTGACACCACTGCTCATCACGAGCCTGCATCAATTCCGACGATGATGACAGGGGCGATGGCACAATTACTTAATCCTAAAGCGTGGCTTGTCTCAATCTCTGGCGTCTCTTTATTTATTTCGGGGCAAGCTGATAAAGCACTGTTGTTGGGTTATTTTGTGGTGATCTCATTACTTATGTGCTCAGTGGGTATTAGTAGTTGGGCGTTACTTGGTCAAGGCCTACAAAAACTTCTTGCTGATCCTATGCGTCAACGCTATTTTAATTGGTTAATGAGTGCGCTATTGGTATTGAGTGTGTTAACTATTTGGTCGTCAACTCACACTTTAGCATGAGCACTTAATTGTGGAGACGGTGATGGAACAAGCTCAACAGCGTTTTTACCAAAATCGCATAATGCCTATGCTTGAAATGCGCCAAGCCAATCAATCGTCGGCTTGTTATCAAGCCCATAGTCATGATGAGTTTTCATTTGGAGTGATTGATGTTGGCTGCGCGGATTATCAAAATTTATCGCGTAAGCACAGTATTCATGTCGGGGATACGGTGCTGATTAATCCCGGCGATGTCCACGCCTGTAACCCAAAACAAGGCTTATGGTCATATCGAATGCTGTTTCTGGATACGCCTTGGCTAGCAGAGTTACAACAAGAAAGTGAGTTAACCTCGAGTGCAGACTATCAATCGTTTGCAACATGTTTACGACGAGATAAGCAAGCTTACCAAGATTTTACTCGCTTGTTTTCAGCCCTTGGTGAATCGAGCTCTCCCTTAAGAATGGAAACATTGTTGATTGGTTATTTAATGCCATTGTTTACCATGCGCGCAGAGTCGCGTGTAAGTGCTCAGTTATATCGCGCTAAAGAGCGACTTCTTGATCAGCTAGACAATGCGCCATCCCTTACTGAGCTAGCGCAAGAAGTCGGGATCAGCCGTTATCACCTTATTCGTAGCTTTAAAGCTGCATTTGGCTTATCTCCTCATGCTTTCTTGTTGGATGCTAAAATTAAAATGGCGAAACGTAAACTTAAGCAAGGACAAAGTATTGCTGACACTGCTTTTGCATTAGGCTTTAACGACCAAAGTCATTTTCAGCATCAATTTAAAAAGCGTCTCGCGGTGACTCCTAGACAATATCAAGGCAGCTTCCTTTAAGTGTTACGGCAACACATCTCGGTTAATGGGGTTTTGCAGCGAGATCAGGGTCTCTGTTGACTGGATTGCGTTGATGGTTTGGATTTTATTAATCAGGGTTGCTTGTAAATGATCAATCGAGCGGGTCATGACTTTGACAAAAATACTGTAGTTACCTGTGGTGTAATAGGCTTCAACCACTTCTTCTAGGGCTTCTAATCTTTTAATGGTGTCAGGATAATCTTTGGCACTGGTCAAGTTTACGCCTATAAAACAGCACACATCGTAACCCAGCTTTTTGGCATTTATCGCTACTCGCGTACCTTCAATAATGCCCGCTTGTTTCATTTTCTCCACCCGAACATGGATAGTTCCAGCACTTACTGAACAGTTTTTAGCCAATTCTGCGTAAGGTATGCGTGCGTTTGCTGTTAGCGCTTGAAGTATCTGTTTATCGAGATTATCGATCTCATAATTATCTTGCATATATACCACCTAAAATTATTGAATCACCAAATTATGGAACTAAAAATAACGATTATTGGATCATAAAGCTATTTTTATTAAGGTATATTGAATAAAGGTTGTGAATAAGTGAAGATTCGTTCCAGATAATTAAAACACGTTAAGTAAAGGAATATCTTCATGAGCAGTCAATACATTCAAAGCCAGCGCCAAATCAGCAAAGTTAAGCAAATCTTTTCGGCGCAATTAGAAGAAAAACTCGGCCTAGTTGAAGTGCAAGCGCCTATTTTGGCGAAAGTAGGTGACGGTATTCAGGACAACTTAAGCGGCCATGAAAAAGCGGTATCAGTAAAAGTAAAATCACTGCCAGAACAAGACCAAGATTACGAAGTCGTCCACTCTTTGGCTAAGTGGAAGCGTAAAACTCTAGGTGATTACCGCTTCCAAGTTGGTGAAGGTATTTACACTCATATGAAGGCGTTGCGCCCTGACGAAGAAAAGCTTAGCCCAATCCACTCTGTGTACGTTGATCAATGGGACTGGGAAAAAGTCATTTGTGCCAGCACTGAGCGTTCATTAGATTATTTAAAGGCAACCGTTGAAACGTTATACAGCGCCATTAAAACAGCGGAGGCGCAGGTTGATGCACTTTATGATCTAAAACCATTTTTACCTGAAACCATTACTTTTGTGCACGCACAACAGCTGGTTGAACAATATCCAGAGCTAAGTTCAAAAGAGCGTGAACGCGCGATCACAAAAGAGCATGGCGCGGTATTTTTAATCGGTATTGGCGGCGTCCTTTCTCACGGCGAAATTCACGATGTCCGTGCCCCTGACTATGATGACTGGTCAACGGCAACCTGTGAAAAATACGCAGGCTTAAATGGCGATATTTTAGTATGGAACCCAGTATTAGAAGATTCGTTTGAGATTTCTTCTATGGGGATCCGCGTTAACCCTGAAGCGTTGGCAAAACAACTTGAAATTACTGGTGATCAAGATCGCCTAGCCTTTGATTGGCATAAAGACTTGTTAGACGCGAAACTGCCACAAACCATTGGTGGCGGTATTGGTCAGTCTCGTTTAGCCATGTTATTACTGCAAAAACAGCACATTGGCCAAGTACAAGTGGGCGTGTGGGATCAAGAGCTAAAGCAAGCGGTAGCAGAAATTCTTTAACGGATTTGACTGACTTGAAAGTGCCGTTATCTGCCATGTAACACCCGCTATATTAGCGGGTGTTTTTTGTCAGGCGGATTATTTTATTGCTGGTGTTTTACATTGAACTACTTTTCTCCATTACTGAGTTATTTAATCTCACCGCTCTATGTTATTTCAATTGTTGCTATCGCCGGATCTGTGAGATTTATTTATTCTTGCTTATGCTACTTTCCTGTATCATTCTTTTTCTTATTCGCGGGATTGGTATGATACTTCCCATTGTTCGGTGTAGTTAGGCGCAGTCATGATTGAAAAACAACAAAACAACCCTTTGCATGGCCTTAAAAATGAAATTTTGCTGGCAGAGTTGGTGGACTTTTATGGCTGGAGCATCCTTTATGAGGCGCTGCGTTTAGATTGCTTTAAGCTCAATCCAAGTATTGAAAGCAGTCTGAAGTTTTTAAAGAAAACAGAATGGGCCAGAATCAAAGTAGAAAATTTTTACTTGTACCGTTTTAAGCGCATGCCAAGACCCAGCGTACAACAGTTCGAGCTAAAGCCGCGTGAACGTGGTTTTGCTGATGGTATTTTACCGCGCGCACCGCAAGAGCTAACCGTTGAACTGATTGCCGAAATGAAGGAAAAGGCGCAGCGTGATTACGAAGCTCAGCAAGCCTTGAAAAAGCAAAAGTCGTTTAAACCTAACAGTAAGTCAACACCAAGAGGCAAAGCAGTTTCTAAGCCTCGACATCAAGATGAGGGTGATACGAGTAACCCGTGGGCCAATTGGCACAAAAAATAACGTTTATGTATTGGTGGGTGAATCAGCAACGCAATGTTGCAATAGAGTGATGGCGCAGGGAGAAAGTCAGTGAAATTTATTAGCGTTCTTTTGTTTATTTTATTTATCAGTGCCTGTAGTTCAACTCCCGAGCCTGCTCCGAAAAAAGTGGTGGTGTTGAAAATGGCACCCGTTGAGCCACCTTTTAAGCGCCCAACGGCTGAGCAGCTCGATTACCTTGATGTGTTAAGAGCACTTGAAGTTGATCTTGAAAATGACGAAATTCGTCAGCTTTATGAGTGGGTTAAAGCAGAGTACGATTATTTTTATCAGACTAATTTTGTCACCGGCTCTTTGGTTCGCGGTAATCGGTATATTCCTTACTTACAATACCGTTTACGTCAAGCAGGCCTGCCAATTGAATACAGCTATTTGGCAATGATCGAGTCGGCATTTAGAACGGTCGCGCTTTCTAATAAAGGCGCTCATGGGGTATGGCAATTAATGCCCGCAACGGCAAAAGAGTTAGGCATCACGCCAGAGCAACGTAAAGATGTGGTGAAAGCCACCGATGCGGCCATTAAATATATTCAAGCGCGTGAAGCGGCATTTGGTAATGATGCGCTGCTGATTGCTGCGTCATATAACGCAGGTGAATATGGCGTGAGTAAGCGTTTTGTCCATGTAGATTCTAAGCGTTACAACTACGTTACGGTTTATTCTCATTTACCTAAAGAAACCCGTCATTATGTGCCGCGTTGGATCGCTGCCACCATGCTGGCTAATCAAATAAAGCGTCAAGGTAAGATGCCTGCGCCAGAGTCGGTTCTGATCACCGACAAGGATTATCAAATTGCGCCTCTAGCCAGTGCCTTGGGCATGAATAAAAAAGAGTTTGAAACGCGTAATCCTGATTTTGTGGGCGAAGAGTTTCTCACAAACCAGCATAACTTTATTGTTCATCCCAATGCCCATCCAGTGAACGCCGTTGATGGACTGCATATCAGCGCGGCAACAGGATTTGAGCCACAGTTTATTGCTGGTGGTCAGTTGAATATTGCAACTCGTGCCAGTGCTGAACTGGAGAGAAAGGCGTTACTGGCTAAAGCTAAGCGCAAAATTAAACCGACTATCAAACGTTCGCCAAACCGTACTAGTAGCAAAGAGGTAAGCCAAACTCAAAGCAATGCTAGTTACATTAAGGTCGCGATCCAGCCTGGTATGACATTTAGTCGTCTTAACCGTTGGTTTGATGTCACCGAAACGGAGCTTGTTGCTTTAAATCCAAGCTTAAAGAAAGGGTTACGCGCGGGCAGTGAAATAAAAGTACCTGCTACAAATGTGTCTATTAAGCAATATAAAGTGCAAGCGGGCGATTCGTTACTGCGCATTGCTTCGAACCATCAAGTCGAGCTTGACGATATACGTTTGGTTAATCAGATAAAGGGTAACCATATTCGTGTAGGGCAAGTGCTGACCTTATACTTACCTGAGGGTTAATATGGGCCGCTTGCTTAATTTTTTAAGTTTATGTTGTTTAAGTATGCCAGTAATTGCCGAGAGTATTTGCTATGGCACTACCAGCAAAGGACGCTTAGAAAACGCGGTAGAATTGCCTAGAAGTGGTAAAAACTTTGTCACTTATAGCGACGTAGCACGCTTGGCTGGACGTACTTATGTGCACAGTAAGGTGCATGATATTTTGCTTGCTGCGTACGCTGATTTGGCTAAGAGTCATCCTGATAAGGTGTACAAATACGCCGAAACGGGGCTTGCTGCTGGCGGCAAGTTTCGTCCCCACAAAACCCATCAAAATGGTCTGTCAGTTGATTTTATGACGCCAATGATAGATAACACGGGTAAGTCGGTGCATTTACCCACTTATCCGTGGAATAAATTTGGCTACAACATCGAGCTAGATAGTAACAATCAATACGATGGTTTAAGTATTGATTATCCCGCGATGGCTGCTCATATTGTTGCACTACATAAACAAGCTCGCGCCCATGGCGTTGGTTTGTGGCGGGTTATTTTCGCCCCTGAGTTGCAAAAAGGTTTGTTTAAAACGCAATACGGCGGCTACCTTAAGCAACATGTTAAGTTTTCTAAACGCCGCTCTTGGGTTAGGCACGATGAACATTATCACGTTGATTTTGCTGTGCCTTGCCGAAAATAAAAAATGAATTTGAGGTTATTTTCATTAGGCTTTATTTCTCATACTGCTAACATATCTCTTTTCATTCACTTCCTAGGTTTAGCATGAAAGCCACTGTCGAAATTAGCATGTACCCGTTCAATCAAGATTTTATCCCGCCCATTAAAAGTGTTATCGCAGGTTTTAACGCTTACTCTAATATTGATGTGATCACCACGGCCACCAGCACTCAGCTTTTTGGTGATTATGATGAAGTGATGGATTGCGTCAAAATTGAATTGAAAAAATCGTTTGAACAATATGGTTTTGCGGTGTTTGTGGCGAAAATTCTCGGCCGAGATGTTCGCGAACCCTTTACTGATTTACAGGAGTGAGATGGGTGGCGGAATCTTTTAGTCAGAATATTCAAGCGGCTTGGGCGGCGATGTCTGGTTTTGAAATAGTGGCAGTGGTGCTTGCGATCGCTTATTTAGTACTGGCGATTAAGGAAAGTAGTTGGTGTTGGTATGCCGCTTTTGTCAGCACCGCGATTTATACTTGGCTGTTTTGGGACGTCAGTTTAATAATGGAGTCGTTATTGAATGCCTACTATATGGCTATGGCCATCTATGGTTGGTATCAGTGGCGCAACCCTGCCGGAGGCGAGCAAGTGTCGGGACGTCCCATTGTACGCTGGCAGTTACAGCAACACATGCAGGCTTTTGCCGTTGTGATAGTTTTAACGTTCGCTTCAGGCTATTTCTTAACGGCGAATACTGGTGCGCAATTGCCTTATTTAGACTCGTTTACCACTTGGGCCAGTGTGTTAACCACTTATATGGTTGCCAAGAAGGTACTGGAAAACTGGCTTTACTGGCTAGTGATCAATGCGTGTGCCATTTATTTGTATGTGGATCGTGAGCTGTATTTAACCGCATTGTTGTTTATCAGTTATGAAGTGATGGCGGTCATTGGTTTTATTCGTTGGTATCGTCACTATCGTTTACAGTCAGGCGATGCAAGCTTGGCCGCGGCTTAATTTATTGTGAGTGAGGGAAGCCTTGCGCTAAACGCCTTACCCCTTGCTTGTGTTAAGCAAATCCATAGCTTGTCGCAAGTCGGTGGGCCGTTAGCGGATATTCAACTCAGTCAAGCCTTGCTGTTAACGCAAGGTGTTAGCCATCAAAGTGTGCGCTTAATCGGCATTAACTGCGCGGGTGACGGGATCGATTGGGTACTGCGCTTGCCCCCTAAAAGCCAGGTTACACCTTGGCTAAGTGATGATAACGAAGCAGCTCTACTGCGGCAACTGGCGCAGCGAGGACTTTATCCTGAGTTAATTTACAGTCACGGCGGGGTGTTGATCAGTGCATTTTTTGCTGGAATACACCTTAGCCCACAGGACTTTGCTTTGTCAGCAAACCGCGCTGGCTATCTGCAACATCTTGCCGATGCCTTGGCGCAATTAAATCTCATCAGCTTGCCGCCTGCGCTTTATGCTGCGCTGCCTAAATTAAACTTAGCTAAACGTTGTCAGCAGCTTTATCAATCTGTGTTGGTTTTTCCTGGAAATATTTGTAGCGCAAGCTTACATGCGATGGTGGGCAAGCTTGAATTATTACCAGCTTTTGCGTCGACTGAGTTAACCCTTTGTCATGGCGATTTACATCGGCATAATATTTTATTTTCTGAGCAGGGGTTAGCATTACTTGATTGGGAATATGCCAGTATAGGTAATCGTTTAATTGATATTGCGGCTCTGGCTGAAGATTTACAGCTATCGGATGCACAAGCTGCTGTACTCATTGCGCGCTGTGGCTGTCATATGTCGCAGCTGGCGTTGTATCGCTTAGGCTATCGTTTATTAGAGCTGTTGTGGTATCTGCAGCCTGAGAACGTAGCCAGTGCGAGTGATCAGTTATTGGCGCAGCAATGGCGGCGACTAATACAATTAGATCAGGTTTGTTAGGGCGCGTATAAACGCCATTTGTCAAAACACTCTAAGGCCGCTTATGTATATTTTTGATCCCCGCTTAGCGCAGCAAATTGTCGATCGCACCATGGACATCATTGGTTTTAACATCAATGTCATGAACGCCAAGGGGGTGATCCTTGCTAGCGGTGATACTCAACGTATTAACACGGTACATGAAGGGGCTTTGTTGGCGATTGCTAACGGCCGCACCGTGGAAATAGATCTAGAAACGGCCAATAATTTGGTCGGCGTAAAACCTGGGATCAATCTGACTTTGTCATTTGCGGGTGATGTAATAGGGGTGGTTGGGATCACTGGCGAGCCAGATGCTATTCGCAATTACGGTAAGTTAGTAAAGATGACCGCCGAAATGATCGTAGAGCAAGCGGCCTTGCTGGAGAAATTACAATGGGATCGCCGTCATAAAGAAGAGTTTATTGTGCAATGGGTGAAAGGCCAACTCAGCCATGAACAGTGCCTTGATTGGGCGCAGCGTTTAGGGATCGATATTTATATGCCACGGGTGGCCGCGGTGATAGAGCTGAATGCAAGCCAAGGGCAAGGAGTTTCAACCCAAACTATTCGTCGCGTGATTGAGTTATTGGAGTACCCCGCGCGAGACAACTTAGTGGCAATGCTTTCTATGTCTGAGCTAGTGGTACTGAAACCCGCTTTTTTAGCGGAGCAACAATGGCAGCCTGAGTTAGAGCGCCAGCGTATTAGCGCTTTGCTACAGCGCATTGAACAAGAGCAAACGATCCAAATTAATGTCGGCTTAGGCCACTTCTTCGATACCAGTAATGGCGTTAGTCGAATTCCTTTGTCTTATCAAAGTGCTTTACAAACCTTAGCGGTTGGCAAGCAACTGCAACCCGATCAACAGCAATACTTATATCACGATTTATCACTGCCAGTGTTAGTTTCAGCGCTAGCGGAAGATTGGCGCGGTCAAGAACTGATCAAGCCCTATCAAATGTTGCGCCAGCAAGATAAATCAGGCCAGCTGGAAAAAACCCTTAAGGCGTATTTCACTCATTTTGGTGATTTAAATGCTTGTGCCACCAGCTTATTTGTTCATCGTAATACTTTGCGCTATCGATTGGATAAAATTATCCAAATTACTGGGCTTGATCTACAAAGCCTAGATGGTTTAGTGCAATTATATCTTGCCAGCACAGTGACACAGGTTTGTGATCTTAAACATAAATAATTGTGATCAATGTCTCCACATTAAATAATTTTATTTAAATACAAACAGTTGTATTGGTGGTGTGTTTTTGTGCTTGTTGTTGATTGTGCAAATGCACATAAATTAGCAATTTTGTAACATTCGATTGGTGCGCTTGGCTAAAGCAATTTGAGACCGACTTGGTGATAATTTGCTGTGCAAAAAGGAATGCCTTTTTGTGTTAACTTTGGTCTATGCCTGTGCTCAATGCCAGTGGCAAAGACTCCATCACGCCATTGCAGGAGGCAAACATGCTCATGATCTTTATCTTGGTTGCTGTCATAGGATTTATCGTCCTAGCAACCGCCAAATTTAAACTCCATCCGTTTTTAACCCTTATTTTAGCGGCCTTTTTGGCGGCTTTTGCCTATGGTTTACCCGCTGCTGATATCGCTAAAACCATCAGCTCTGGTTTTGGTGGCATACTGGGTTATATCGGCCTGGTGATCGTGTTAGGCACCATTATTGGTATTATCTTAGAGAAAAGCGGTGCGGCAATTACCATGGCCGATGTGATCATCAAGGTGCTTGGGAAGCGCTTCCCTACATTAACCATGTCGATTATTGGTTACTTGGTATCGGTGCCTGTGTTCTGTGATTCTGGTTTTGTCATTCTAAACTCGCTAAAAGAGTCGATGGCTAAGCGGATGGCGGTATCGAGTGTTGCCATGAGTGTGGCATTGGCAACAGGTTTATACGCTACGCATACGTTTGTGCCGCCAACTCCTGGTCCGATTGCGGCTGCGGGTAATTTAGGCTTAGAATCAAACTTAGGTTTAGTTATTTTTGTCGGTGTGTTTGTGGCAGCCGCGGCGGCGATTGCAGGTATGCTATGGGCGAACCGTTTTGCCAAGGTGCAACCTGATGTGGTGGATGGATCTTCGGCGCAGCCAACCGAGCAAGATTTTGCTGCGATGAAAGCGGCTTACGGCACGCTACCTTCACCAATGAAGGCATTTGCACCGATTTTTGTGCCGATTATTTTAATCTGTTTTGGCTCTATTGCTAAATTCCCTTCCGCTCCTATGGGTGATGGTAGCTTGTTTGAGCTGTTCAACTTTTTAGGGCAGCCGCTTAATGCCTTATTGGTGGGGTTAGGTTTGTCTCTTGGCTTGTTAAAAGGTGAGAATAAAATTGCTGAATTCAGCGAACGTATTGGCCAAGGCTTAACCGCTGCCGCCCCTATTATTTTGATCACTGGTGCTGGCGGCGCGTTTGGTGCGGTACTTAAAGCAACGCCGATTGGTGATTATCTAGGCGCGACGTTATCGGCTTTAGGCGTAGGTATTTTTATGCCATTTATTGTCGCGGCAGCGCTGAAATCAGCACAAGGCTCGTCAACGGTTGCTTTGGTAACAACATCAGCACTGGTTGCACCATTGCTGCCTGAATTGGGTTTAGACACTGAAATGGGACGCGTGTTAACGGTAATGGCCATTGGTGCGGGCGCAATGACGGTATCTCATGCTAACGATAGTTTCTTCTGGGTGGTATCACAATTTAGCAAAATGAGTGTTTCCCTGGCTTATCGGGCTCATACCATGGCGACCTTGATCCAAGGTGTTACGGCTATGACGTTAGTTTACATCCTGAGCTTGATTTTACTGTAATTAACTTACCCTAGCTGACGGGCAGATTTGCCCGTCGTTTAGCTAAGGCGTAGGACTGGAGAGAAAGAATGAAAATTGTTATTGCCCCAGACTCTTTTAAAGAAAGCCTGACTGCTCTTGAGGTGGCAAATGCAATTGAGCAAGGCTTCAAGCAAGTGTTTCCCAATGCCAGTTACATTAAAGTGCCGGTAGCCGATGGTGGTGAGGGCACAGTACAAGCCATGGTGGATGCCACGCTAGGTGAGCTCGTCAGCTGCCAAGTGCACGCCCCATTAGGCAATATTGTTACCGCGCAATATGGTTTATTAGGCGGCGGTGAAGTGGCGGTGATTGAAATGGCGGCGGCTTCGGGCTTGCACTTAGTGCCGATTGAACAGCGCGATCCGATGCAGACGTGTAGCTTTGGCACTGGTGAGTTGATCTTAGACGCCCTTGACCGTGGCGTGAAAAAAATTGTTATCGGCCTTGGCGGCAGCGCCACCAATGATGGCGGCATGGGCATGCTTTGTGCGCTAGGCATGGGTTTTTTAAATGAGGCTGATGAGCCTGTGGCACGCGGTGGACAAGGCTTAGGCGAAATACAACAGATTAATGTAAGCGCATTAGATCCTCGATTAGCTAGCGTAGACATTGAAGTGGCTTGTGATGTCGATAATCCATTGTGCGGGCCGTTAGGTGCTAGCGCTGTATTTGGCCCACAAAAAGGTGCGGATGCAGCCATGGTGACCGCGCTTGATGCCAACTTGGCGCATTATGCTGATTGTATCAAGCAAGCCTTAGGCAAAGATGTCGCTGACATTAAAGGCGCGGGCGCAGCGGGTGGCATGGGCGCGGGAGTGTTGGCGTTTTTTAATGCCAAGCTACGTCCTGGTATCGATATTGTAATGGAAACGGTTGGCCTAGCGCAGCAAGTTGAAGGCGCGGATCTGGTGATCACCGGGGAAGGTCGCATTGACAGTCAAACGATTCAGGGTAAAACGCCAATGGGAGTGACTCGTGTTGCCAATTTACATGGCTGTCCGGTGATTGGCATTGCAGGATGTGTCAGTGAGGATTATGGCGTGGTGCATCAGCATGGTTTAGTGGCGGTTTTTCCTGCTGTGCCAAGGGCCATGTCATTAGCCCAAGCCCTTGCTAGTGGTGCGCTTAACATCAGTAATACCAGTCGCAACATTGCGATGACGTTGAAATTAGGTCAACAACTAAAGCTAAGTTAACCTCTATCAATGGTAAGTTGGGCGCTGAGCAGCTTGCCTTGGTTGACTTATTTATGTTCGTCAGCTAATACATAATCAAAATACTTTTTATGTTCAACACCCGCTTGATGGGAATTAATCTTATTCGGGTGTTTGTATTCTTTCCAAGCCGTCACTTGGCGTCCTGCATTTAACTTGGGAAAATCAACATCCCCCGCGCTTGGCATTCCTAGGAACTGCTTGATTTGTAGCAAGCTTCCCGGCTCACTGACATCAATGGTTAGCAAGTCATCACGGCCTTTAAAATAGGCTTGTACGCCCAGTTCATGGCGGCGGTAGCAAGCCATAAGCTCATCGCCGCTAAGCGGCAAGGTTGGCGAGAAGGTATGGTGAAAGCTGCGCTTTAAAATAGGGCTGAATTTGCCTGTTTTCGGCGCTAAATGGGGAGCCATTTTATCGAGTAGCATGGAAATAGATGGTAACCATCGCTCCATCTTGCGGCTTAAGTAAATAAATTTTGAGTTTGGGAAGAGTTGATCTAACTGCTTGTAGTCACTGAAACAAGGCGCGTCGGATACGGCATCTGCCAGTTCAAAGGCTTTTTTAGTAAAGGCCGTGTGCGCCACCGACAAGCCCATTTCTAATAGCGCCACACTGATGCTGGTGGTGCCGGTGCGTGGCAGACCGATAATAAAAACCTTAGACATCTGATGAGTCTCACTTGCAAAAGGGCATGAGTATAAAGGTAAGTGTGTACCAAAGGGGAAGAAAAGATGCGCACTCATCAAGATAATATTGCGCATTCGATTTTTCGAGCGTTATCTGGTAAAGGGAAATAAATTGCCTTATAACGGTTCCATATGAAGGGCTTTCAATACCCCTAACTGCTGCGCTTGCTCTAGGGTCAAATCCGCTTGCGCTAATGCACCTAGGCTGGCTTCTGTTAATAAAATGGTGGGTGACTGTGCTGTATTGGGCTCAGTGTGTATTTCTATCTGGAGTGCATTGTCCTTTGTTCTGATTTGCGACCACAGTTTTTTATCGATAATTAGTACATCAAGGTTTTGACCATATTGAGCAGCAAGTGCCGGCTTTACTTGCTTTAGCCACCATGTCACGCGATTGAGCCCAGCTTTGTTATCAATAGGTCCAGGTAGCGGTAGTTTTTGCTGTTTAATGGCCGCTTGTGTGGCTAGGGCAAGAGCAAATGAGCCTTGATAAGACTCGGTAAAGGGGTTATCGAATAAGCCGTCGTACGAGCAAGCCATACTCAAGGGGCTGGCAGTGAGGGCCATCAACAACATAAGTGGCTTTATTTTCACTGTAAGGTTCCTTGTTTATGAACCAACACTGATAGCGTGATCAGTGTTGATTAAATTATCTGGTAAACCTAGTCCTATAGCTAAATAGCAATAAGACTAGGCTAGATGGTATAACGTGTTAGTTATGGTGTAACGATGTTAAACCAGAAATTAAAGTTATCTAGCATGCCAACAAAGTCTTTAAATACTTGTTGTTCACCGTCTAACTTCACATCTCCGGCGATAATCGCTTCTTCCATATTAGTTAAGCCTAATTGAATTTCATCCAGTTTTGCTTTTGTGATGGTTAGCGTTACATCTGGGTTTTCAACCTGTTTCTGGGTGTAGTTAAGCACTGAGTTTTCCACTGATAAAGTGTACTGCTCATCAAAATCTGTGAAATCCACGTTGATGGTGAAGTTTTTACCAGCGGCTTTCTCTGGATTGATACGTACAGACAAGTAATCAAATAACATTTTTGGAGGCATGTTTTTGATGATGTCTGGTGACGCGGTATTGGCACCGCCAGCGCTTGGTACGCCGTTACGTAATTCAAATGCGCCTTGTAGGTAAACAGAGCGCCATGGGCCTGATTCCGCTTGATATCCTAGTTGCTCATAAGTATCAGCCAGAAGCATTTTTGCATCTTTATTTTCAGGATTAGCAAAGACTACGTGTTTTAGCACTTCAGCTAACCAACGGTACTGGCCTCCTGCAAAATCTTTTTTTGCTTTAGCTAGGATAGCTTTTTCACCGCCCATGTATTCCACATAGTGTTTGGCTACTTCTGCTGGTGGCAAATTGTTCAAATCAGATGGGTTACCGTTGTACCAGCCCATATAGCGTTGGTAAACGGCACGGCTATTGTGACGCAAGGTGCCATAGTAACCACGAGTTGACCAATTTTTTTCAATCTCATCAGGGAATTTAATCATTTCTGAGATTTCTTCGCCGGTGTAGCCTTGGTTCATCAAGCGCACAGTCTGGTCATGGGTGTACTTGTACATGTCACGTTGCTTTTTAAACTCAGCAACAATGGATTCACTGCCCCATAATGGCCAGTGATGGCTTTGAAATTTAACTGTCGCTTGGTCGCCCCACATTTCAATGGTTTCATTAAGGTAACTTGCCCATTTCAATGCATCACGTACTTGTGCGCCGCGTAGAGTTAAGATGTTGTGCATAGTATTGGTTGAGTTTTCTGCCATCCAAAGGGCTTTTTTCTCAGGGAACCAAGTATTCATTTCCGTTGGAGCTTCGGTACCAGGCGTGTATTGGAAAACCATTTTTACACCATCAATGGTGCGCTCTTCACCGGTTTTTTCAATCGTATCGGTCGGTTTTATTAAGGTCGCTTCACCGGTAGAGGTGGTTTGGCCTAAACCACCGTTGACACCGCCGAATTCATTACGTGGCAACAATGCGCCATACATATAGATAGCGCGGCGGCCCATGGCGTTACCCGCAATGACGTTTTCTGACACTGCATGCTCAGTGAAACCGTGTGAAGCAATAATTTTTACTTTGCCTGATTTAACGTCTGCTTCATCAACAAGTCCACGAACACCACCAAAATGGTCAATATGGCTGTGGCTGTAGATCACGGCGACTACGGGGCGCTCGCCCAACTGCTCATTAACAAAATCTAACGCCGCTTTGGCAGTTTCTTTTGAGATTAATGGATCAAATACTATCCAGCCTGTCTTGCCTTTAACAAAGGTGATGTTTGATAAGTCGTAACCACGTACTTGGTAAATGCCGTCTGTTACCTGGAACAAACCGTTTAGCATGTTTAGCTGTGCATTACGCCATAAGCTTGGATTCACTGAGTCTGGTGCAGCTTTATCTAAGCCGATGTATTTTTTATAGGATTCTAAGTCCCAAACCACATCACCTTTATCATTTTTGATGGTGACTTGTTTTTGCGCGGCGATGAAGCCTTTTTGTGCGTTTTCAAAGTCGGCCTTATTAGAGAAGGGAAGCTCTTTTAGCAACTGCTGGTTAAGTTCTATGGTATAGCTGGTTGCAGGTTTAGGATCAGTGCCTGCGGCATAAGTCGTAGTAGACAACGCCGCTGCGACTAGGGTACAGATGATGGATAGTTTCATTGTTGTTCTCTCTGCCTTGGTCAAAAATAGCTTGTAAGTTCATTTTTCATTTATATTAGTTTCTTTAAAGTTTAGTTGTCAAAATAAACAGCTAATAATGTAATAAATGGGATATTTATGATTAAACTAAACTTTTTACATTACAAATTAATTTTGATTGCGGCAACGTGGCCGTTTTGACTTGCTATAATAGTTGATTTAGAAGTGAGGGGCCGCGGTTGATTCTCCGCGACCACCATCTAAAAAGTGCTTAATAGGCGTGCTGAGAAGGGAGCGCCTCATCTAGGCGCGCTAATCTTCACCGTGTTTATCCTTATTTAAACTAGACGCCCACAAGGGCTAAAGCAGCCTATTGTGGGTTTTAGTAAAAGTTAGTTACCAGATTCTTTACTCGGCGTTAGGCCAACGGTGTTCATCCAAGCATCGTAGTCAAGTAGGTTGGCTGGCAGGATGATCTTACGTGATGGATCTGCCAAACCTTGCATTTGCTTCATATATTGCTCACTTAGCTGCATTTTCATTGCATTTTCACCGCCTGGCAGTGACAGCACGTCAGCCATGGTTTCTATCGAGGATGCAGTAGCACGAGCAATAGAAATGATTTCTTGTGCTTTACCTTCGGCGGCGTTGATACGGCGCTGCTTTTCACCTTCAGAGCGGTTGATCATCTCGGTTTTTAGACCGAGTGAACGATTGATGCGGCTTTGTTTATCACCTTCACTGCGGGCCATGATAGCGCGGCGCTCACGCTCTGCGTTAACTTGCATTTCCATTGCGTCACGTACGGTGCGTGGCGGGGTAATGTTTTTAATTTCATAGCGGTGCACTTTTATGCCCCAGCCTTCGCCAGCTTTTTCTAACACTTCGACCACTTTGGTGCTAATTAAATCGCGCTCTTCAAAGGTGCGGTCTAAATCTAATGTACCGATCACTGAGCGAGTGGTGGTTTGCGCCAGTTGCATGGCGGCATAGCGATAATCTGTGACGCCATAGCTGGCTTTCACCGGATCCATCACTGAGATATAAATTACGCCATCTACTTCAACATTAACTTCGTCTTTTGAGAAACACTCTTGCGGTGGTACATCGATGGTTTCTTCTTTTAGATCTTGAATACTGGCTACGCGATCGATAAAGGGCACAAGAGCATGAAAGCCTGCATCTAGGGTTTTGCTATAGCGACCAAGGCGTTCGACAACGTAGGCTTTTTGTGTCGGTACTAAGCGGATTGATTGAAAAAATTTAACAATCAAAACGAGAAACAGCGCGCCCCAAACCAGCATCACAAAGATGTCCATTAGGGAAATTTCTGAGCCAAAGAATTGTTCCATTACTTGGTTACTCCTTGAATGTTGTGAGTGACTTTATCCATTCCTTCAAAGAAGCCTTCTAGTTTAGCTACTTCTGTGGGGACAACTGATATTTCCGCAGTTTCAAGGATATCACCCGTTTGTTTTATAAAGTCTTCTAATAGGCGCATTTTCATTGCTTGATCGCCGCCGGGTTTGGCTAAAGCCTGAGTAACCATAGTGACGCCTTGGGCGCGGGCGTTAGCGATAATTTCAATTTCTTGCGCTTTACCTTCTGCTTCGTTAATTTGTTTTTGTTTGTCACCTTCAGAGATGTTAATGGCCTCTTGGCGCTCACCTTCTGATAGATTAATAGTGGACTCTTTGGCCGCCTCAGCTAAGGTGATTTCAGCACGTTTACTGCGCTCTGCTTCCATTTGTTTTTCTAGGGTGTGTACCACGTTGGCTGATGGCACGATATTTTTTATTTCGTAGCGTAATACTTTAATGCCCCAAGAGTCTGATGCTTTGTCTATTTCACGTACGATGATTTCGTTTAAGCTATCCCGTTCAGAAAAAGTTTGCCCTAAGGTTAATTTACCAATCTCTGAGCGCATGGTCGTTTGCGCCAAGTTAACACTGGCACGGCGGTAATCTTCAATGCCATAGCTCGCTTTCTTTGCGTCCATCACTTTGATGTAAACCAAGCCATCTACTTGAATTTGGATGTTATCCCGTGAAATACAGTTTTGTGCGGGAATGTCTAATACCTGCTCACGGGTTTCGTGGCGATAGGCCACACTATCAAAAAACGGGATTAAGAAGTGGACTCCGGGTTGTAATACTGCACGGTACTTTCCTAATCGCTCAATGACACAAATCTCGCGCATTTCTACTATTAATATCAATTTATAAATGATAAATAGCAGGACGATTAACGCGATGGTAAAAAACGCTAGCATGTTGACTCTCCTATAGTTTGAATTTGGATCTTAAATCGTCGTTAATTTTTTCAACCACGAGTGAAATATTGTCTCGGCATATGATCCGTACTTTGGTGCCTGGGGGGAGGGTTGAGCCATCGGCAATGGCCGGCCAAGTGGAGTCTAAACAAGATACGCGGCCAACGTGAGTTGCAGGGCCAATGGTTTCGACAACGGTTGCTTCTTTGCCATAAAGGTAAGCATCTTCATCGGTGTCATCAATATGGCTGTCACCACCGACCATATTTTGTGCCACATTACGAAATGCTAACAGCAGCACTAACGAAGAGATGAACCACAATGTTAATGCACCGACCCAAGTGGTGACCAAGCCAAATTGCAGGCTGGCGGCGACAACCAATGAACCGATACCGATGAACACGACTATGCCGCCAGGAATAATAGCTTCTGCTGCCATTAACAGCGCACCAGCAGCAGCCCAGTAAATAGGGTGGGTTAATGCATTCATGTTGACTCCTTAATTTCAGTTATCATAGTAACAGGTGCGCGCGGTAAACGGGTTGAGCCAGTTAATACAATCTGAGTTTCTTTTGAGTTTAAGTTTAGAGTAAACGTTAGAGTGTGCGACATATTATGTCAATTTGTTTTTCCTGTTTTTTCACAAACCTTGTGATTTATCACTTTATTGCTTGAGTTGAATGATTGTATCGATTTAAGTGAATTTATTGGGGTTCTTTACTATTATTTAAATAATTGAATTCCGATTAAAATGGTTATCTATGGCGATTAGCGCCCCAGTAATGTATCAAGAGAAAGTCATTATATGTGATGACTCAATCACTAATGTGCTCGTCATGACAGAAATGCTAAATCAGTTAATGGCGCCTTTTGAGTTAATTGCTTTGACTGATTCCCGCAAGGTTATGTCTTATGTTGACGAATCAACATCTTTGTTGATCCTTGATATAGAGATGCCATTTTATACGGGCTACGATATTCTTATGCAAGTGCGGCAACGTTTCACTCCTGAGCAGGTATCAGTGATTGTCGTCAGTGGCTCAAGTGCGCAAGCCAGTCATATAAAAGCGTTAAAAGTGGGGGCGAATGATTTTATTAAAAAGCCTTACGATGAATATGAACTGAAATTACGCGTGATGAACCAATTAAAGCTGATACATGCATTTAAGCAGCAAAAACGATCTAACGTCCAGCTTGAAAAAATTATCCAACAACGTACTAAAGAGCTGGAAGAAGCAACGGAATGTCTGATTATGAACTTAGCGAATATGGCAGAATTGCACGATGAAAATACTGGTCAGCATATCATGCGAGTGGGTAAATTTTCTGGACTGTTAGCAAAAGCATGTGGTTTACCTGAGCATGTTGTACGTTTAATAGAAAAAGCGGCGCCGATGCATGACATTGGTAAGCTACATATTCCGGATAAAATTTTGTTTAAACCGGGCAAGTTAACCGATGAAGAATTTGCCATCATGAAAACCCACGTGGATGTGGTGGATGAAATCCTTATCGATCATCCCTCGGTATTGATTCAAATGGCAAAATCAATAGCGAAACATCACCATGAAAAGTGGGATGGTACAGGTTATAGTGAAGGGTTAAGTGGGCAATCTATTCCGATTGAGGGCAGGATTGTTTGTTTGGTCGATGTGTTTGACGCCCTAACCACCGCGCGTCCTTATAAACCGGCTTGGCCTGTTGACGATGCTATTGGTTATATTGTGGCGCAATCAGGTAAACAATTTGATCCCAACCTGGTGACTATTTTGGTTGATAATCTGGCGGATTTTCTTGAAATTAAATCAAATTTTGAAGATTAAATTTAAATATAGGAGGGGAATGAATTGGTGGAGCCATGCGGGATCGAACCGCAGACCTCAACGCTGCCAGCGTTGCGCTCTCCCAGCTGAGCTATGGCCCCAATAGTTTTATAATCATGCAAAAGTGGTGGAGCCATGCGGGATCGAACCGCAGACCTCAACGCTGCCAGCGTTGCGCTCTCCCAGCTGAGCTATGGCCCCTTAACTTTTACTTGTTACAAACTAACTACTTAACGCCGTCTGATTTGCATTAAGTGAGGCGCATTTTATGCACCTCACTGTGTGCTGTCAACACTAAAAAGCAGCTAAAATTAATTCGCCGCTCTGTTTGCTATAAATTCCAGCGCTTTGCTTATTCTTTCGACACTGCGGGTTTTACCTATCAGCTTTAAAGTAATGTCTAATGAAGGTGACTGACCTGCGCCAGTGATAGCAACGCGCAGTGGCATACCTACTTTACCCATGCCAAGTTCGAGTTCATCTGCGGCATCTTGAATAGCCTGATGTAATACACTTTCATCATTCCAGTCTTCGATGGCTTGTAGTTTTTCTTGTACTTTTTGCAGTGGCTCTGCGGCGACAGGGCGTAAATGTTTCTTTGCCGCGCCAGCCTCAAACTCGCTGAAATCCTCATAGAAATAGCGGCTTGATGCAGCAAGCTCTTTTAAGGTTTTAGCGCGCTCTGATAACGCAGGTACGATATCGCTTAGGGCAGGGCCGTTTGCAACATCAATGCCTTGGTCTTGCATGTGCCACTCTAGGAAGCTGGCGACGTGGGCCGGATCGCCGGTTTTGATGTAATGCTGGTTTAACCAATTTAGCTTTTCGGTATTAAACGCCGAAGCGGCTTTATTAATATCAGTTAATTTAAACAGGTCTTGCATTTCTTGCATGGAGAATATTTCTTGATCGCCATGAGACCAACCCAAACGCACTAAGTAGTTTAGGATAGCTTCAGGCAGGTAGCCGTCATCGCGATACTGCATCACACCCACTGCACCATGACGCTTAGATAATTTAGCGCCGTCATCGCCTAAGATCATCGATACATGTGCGTACACAGGAACGGGTGCGCCTAATGCTTTCAATATGTTAATTTGGCGAGGGGTGTTATTGATGTGATCTTCACCGCGAATAACATGGGTAATACCCATGTCCCAGTCATCAACAACAACACAGAAGTTGTAAGTAGGTGCGCCATCGCTGCGTAAAATGATTAGGTCGTCTAATTCAGTGTTTTGAAACTCAATGGGACCACGCACTTGGTCGTCAAAAATAACGCTGCCTGTTTGCGGGTTTTTAAACCGTATAACATAGGGTTTATCAGCGGGGTAATCAGTGCGGTCACGCCATTCACCGTTATACCTAGCGTTTTCACCTTTTGCCATTTGCGCTTCACGCATGGCTTCTAGTTCTTCCGGTGTGCAGTAACAGCGGTAAGCTTTTCCTTCATCAACTAATTTTTGGATTAACTCTTTATAGCGATCAAAACGCTTAGTTTGATAATACGGGCCTTCATCCCATGTTAAACCTAACCATGTCATGCCTTCTAAAATGGCGTCAACAGCCGGTTGGGTTGAACGTTCAAGGTCAGTATCTTCTATTCTTAGTACAAATTCACCTTGGTTGGCCTTGGCATATAACCAAGAATATAGTGCGGTGCGTGCACCACCAATGTGTAAGTAGCCAGTTGGACTTGGGGCAAAACGCGTTTTTATAGTCATAACAGACTTGTGTCCTTTATTTTGAATAGAAAAATTGGTGTCATTTTATCCTTCCAGCAGCTCAAGCTCAATTTTTGTCTGAGCTTAAAACACCACTTGGCGCTTTTTTTAGCAAAACTAGCCTTGTTTTTATTCAAATGACTTAAAAAATGCGCAGTCGATAAAAATTGAAAAAAAAGGTGTTGACGATAAGAGTTAGCTCCCTATAATACGCCCTCACAAACACAGCGGATGTCGCAACGAGGCAAACGTTGATTTGGAAAGGGCGATTAGCTCAGTTGGGAGAGCACCGCCCTTACAAGGCGGGGGTCACTGGTTCAAGCCCAGTATCGCCCACCAC